>JAAZKM010000103.1 GCA_012799835.1 Candidatus Methanofastidiosia archaeon | reverse complement strand
CGATTGGATAGTGGTAGAAAGGTAGCCTAAGCTTCAAGAAGCTAGGATTGATTGAAGGCTGCTCTTCGTATCCGGGCTTTCTCTTTGGACCGAAATATCCTATTCCAGACATATTTTTCCTCCATTTTTTTATTTGAAAAAGTCGATTGACTTAATCAACATGTTTGAACATATTCTTTCTAGTAAATATTACTAAAAATAATATACTCAAACATACATATTTTAAGACAATTATATATAAACTTTTCGGTGTTTGTAGATAATACTGTCGTATAGATATCCTAATTTATTGATGTTTAACGTAGTAAAATAAATGGTACTCAGGGGGATTTCTCCCCCTTCATCGTAATTGGAGTTTTATATGCAGGATCCATCTTCAAATTCCTGCTAATGGATAGATTTTGTCAATATTGATTGACAAGACTAATTATATTGATACATATATATAAGGTTATTGGTTAACAATAAATAATACACTATTGATACTCAATAGTGATAATCTAAAGAATTCTATGACCTTCTTTAACTTCCCTCTCCGGTTTCAGTAAAACAACTTCATTATTGCCTAAAACAACACCCAAAACTAGACATTCCGAGATAAAATTTGCTATCTGTTTAGGAGGAAAATTAGTAACTGCAATGATCTGTTTATTAATTAGTTCTTCTTTTTTATAGAGTCTTGTTATCTGGGCACTAGATTTTTTTATACCATAATTGCCAAAGTCAATTACTATTTTGTAAGAAGGATTATTGGCCTCTGGAAAGTCGCTTACTTCAAGTATTCTCCCTACCCTCATCTCTACTTTCTCAAAATCTTTCCACATTATCATAAAACAAGGAGGTAAGAGAATACTTAAATTTTTCCATAAAGATTGCTCTATTGCATAATTTTGGTCAAGTAACATCAAGTTCAATTTTTTTTAACTTAACATAACTTTATTGCCACATACAATCTTTTGGCAACATTATAGTTCCTCAGAAGAAATCTTTACATTAAGTAAGATTTTTAGGGATTAAGTACATGTTGCTTCCCATACATTATCTTACTTTCATTTATATCGTCATTACAACTTAAATGGATTTATATAATTAATATTAATCTACAGGTATTTTCCAAAATCAGCACCTCCAAAGAATAAGCCCAAATATCGCCCTGCTTCAAAAATAACCGCCGGAAAAGTTATTGGCGGGCAGTAAGGGATTCGAACCCCTGGCCCGTAGATTAAGAGTCTACTGCTCTACCAGACTGAGCTAACTGCCCTTAACCCACAAAATAAAAATCGATATTTAAATGTTTTGGATTAGTTTAATTTCAAAATATATCAAATCATATAAGACATGTTTATTGAGATTTAGGATTAGCTTCATTTTTTTTATCTTCCAACTTATAGATTTGCAAAGCTTGTATCGAACACATATTCCTGCCAAAAGTAGTATTTTGGTCCATTAGGATAAACAATAATCTTCCTTCATACAGATTCTATCCTAATGCTATCTTTCATTAGCCATCTGTATCTATGATTCCGATCCGCCATGGCATTAGATCAAGCGAGAGTGGCCCCATTGCAGTTCTAGCACTAAAAAGTATCTTATCGGGATTTCCTATTATTTTTAGGGGAATTTTGATAATGATTTCAGTTGAAGTTTTTTTAACTTCACAGTTCTCTTTTGGAATAGGAGTTTTCTGATCATATACGCTATAATTATTGAGATCAACTTTAATATTTATTTTTGGCATTTTAGAGAAGTCTGTATCACGTTTATATCCATAAACGTAGACAAATAAATCGATTCTTTCTTTAAAAGGTTCTGAAATGGCGTATCTAAGAACAAGTTTATCATTTTCAATTTTGACAGATTGTGCTTCAATTCTAACAAATGCATCTTTTTGACTATCATTGAATTCTTGAGGCGGCGATTTTTGAATTTGATTTTTATTTAAGGAAATATCAACTAGAGTTATACCTAAAGAAATATCCTCAAAATTTCCATAAACTTCATTTGTTCTGATAAAGGAGTTTAGATATTTTTTATTTGCTTCATACTGCGTCATATGCTTTTTTAGTGCAGAAAATTTTGTTTGAACGTTTCTAGACTTCATTGGCAGTTCTTTCCACACTATCCCATGGTCATAAGATGGCGGATCTAAAAAATAATTAGGATGGTAACCTAGAGGTAGCGGCCAATTTCTATAGTGAACCACATATGGATAAATTTCAACTTCTTTTCTTATTTCCCACAAAGACACTATTGTAAAGACAAACATTGCTCTGTGATCTGGATGATGATCATCTGGATGGGAAACAAAAATCTTTGTAGGGCCAAAATCATTGATAACTGCCTCAATGTCTTTCATTATTGATTCTCCTCTATATGGTGCCCCGGGGCTTAAAGCTTTAGAGTATGGCACTTCAGTTTTTCTTGTGAGTATACTCTGATAGGGAGGATTATTCCCCCAATGATAGTAAAGGATCTCAGAAGTACCATAATCTGGATATCCAAGAAAAGTAGCATCCTTTTCTGATAGCCCAAGTTCCTTAATTGCATTTAGGGCTTCTTGACGTCTAATCTCGCCTAGTTCTAATGCCTGACTTGAAGTTAGCATAGGTATTTTTTCATATAGTGTATACGACCACACATTAAAATCGCCATTAGTCAAAAAAACAACGTGGACTGGTATTCCTTTATCTATGGCATTTTGTATAAGTCCACCTGTAGCGATAGATTCATCATCTGGGTGAGGTGCCATTATAAGTATTCTGTCATTATTTGATAAAACTACATTTGGTACATTTGGATTATCAGGAATAAACGAATTTAGTGTCGACCAGTTAAAGTATATAACAAATAGAATTAATAAAATCAAAATAACTATAATCTTCATGTTTTTTTTCAAGTTATTCCCATCCGTATAGTTCTCATTTAAGATAAATAATCTTTAAATATGTTTAGTTGAAGTTATAGTTATACTATAAGTAATCAAATAGGGTATTAATTAGTAAGCCCTAGGATATGAACCCAGTACTTTTACCGCAAATATTGAGGATAATTCCTTCAAAGTTTGACTGACTTTTTTCTCTTTTACATGGCCTTTAAAGTCTATGAAGAATACGTATTTCCCCATCTTCTTTTTAGAGGGTCTTGACTCAATTTTTGTTAGATCAATCCCTGCATCATAAAATAACTTTACTATAGAATATAGGACACCTGGTTTGTTTAAACTTGGAGAAACTAATATGCTCGTTCTATCTTTTCCAGTTGGGAGAACATCTTTATTACCCACAACAAAAAATCTTGTAAAGTTAAGTTTTTCATCTTGGACGTCTTTTTTTAGTATTCTCAAATTATAAACATCTGCTGCAAACTTTGAAACAAGAGCTGCATATATCTTATCATTTTTATTAGAAAGTTCGATTGCTGAAATTGCGTTAGAAGAAGTTTCGTGGATTTCAACTTTTGGAAGATAAAGTCTAACAAACTTCTCACATTGTGAAAGAGTAAGATTATGAGAATACAAAACTTCGATATCTTCTAACTCCCCCCAGCAAGCCAGGTTGTGGCGGATTGGAAGAAGGTATTCCTTCATTACCTTAACATTAAACTCAATTAAACTATCAAGAGTCTGTGACACGCCGCCAACGAGAGAATTTTCTACTGGAACAACTCCACCTTCAGATTCACCCTTTTCTACCGAGTCAAATACCTCCCATATGCTTCTTTTGAATAGTATTTCATCTGCATCGAATAATAGTGAGGTCTCGTGAGAAAAAGTGCCTTTTGGCCCAAGTGTTGATATCTTCATTCGCTCACCATTTTTTTAATTAGTAAATTACTCTCTTTTTCTGCTTTTTCTGTAAAGTCACCAAGGTATTGGGAAGCCTCCTCAAAAAATTTTATAAATCCTTCCCGGTCCTTTGTTTGTATTTTCTTAAATAGCGTCTCTGCCGATTTGATGTATTGTAATAATATCTCAGGCGTTATTGGATTTAAAAGAGAGATGTCAGCATATAATTCAGGTTCTTGATTTAATATTCTACCTGCCATATCAAGTGTTAATCGGTATACGGGGCTTGTACATTCAAAACTTTTCTTTATATCAAAATTTAAGTCTTTCATACAGTGACATAAGGCTATAGCGGAAAAGTGTGTGAGGCCTTGGATTACAGCCATCATTTTATCGTGCTCTTCAGGAGTCATTTCCACTATATTGGCACCTCTATTGGTAAAAATAAAATTTAATTTTTGGTAGAGTTCCTTATTTGAAATTCTTTGCGGACATAATATTATAGTCTGACCCCTAACATCTCCAATTGAAGGTGCAAATAATGGGTGCGCTCCTAAGACATCTGCTTTAGATTTTAACATTTCATTTATAGGCCCAACTTTAAGGGAAGTTAAATCCATCAAAAGTTTCCCTTCTTTTATGAAAGGCGTAATTTCTCTTATAACTGGTATTGTTGATTTGATTGGAACGGATATAATTATTATATCACTCTTCCTGATTAGTTCTTCCTTTGAAAGAGAAGTTGTTCGCGATGAAACAAGTACTTCAAATCCTTCTTCTTCAAATATTTTCCTAAAAAGGCCTCCAAGTTTACCCGTTCCCCCTATTATTCCAACTACAGTCACTTAAATCCCTCTATTGACTTCTGTATTAATAAATGGTCTAAAAGCGTAATGGCAACCATTGCTTCGCATACAGGATTTATTCTTGGAATTGCGCATGGATCATGTCTTCCTTCAATTTTTATTGATCTTTCATTGCCCTCACTATCTATTGTTTTTTGTTCTTTAGCGATTGAAGGTATAGGCTTTACAGCAACCCTCACCACAATATCTTCCCCGTTAGATATTCCGCCAACGATTCCTCCTGCTCTATTCGTTAGGAATCCCTTTGAGTCTATCTGGTCGTTACTCTCAGAGCCAGATAGTCCTGAAAGATTAAATCCCCCTCCAAATTCTACTCCCTTGACTGCGCCTATGGATAAAAGGCCTTTTCCTATATCTGCTTCAAGTTTATCAAAAACAGGCTCACCTAATCCTAAAGGTACACCTCTAGCAACTATTTCAACTACCCCCCCAACTGAATCGCCTTTAGATTTTGCCTCCAAAATTTTTTCAGTCATTTTTTTAGAAATAGTCTTATCGGTAGTCCAAAGTCTATCTTTGATGATGTCCTCTCTTTTCAAAGATCTGTTATCAACTTCGGGTGAGACAATGCCTCCTATAGATTTGGTATAAGACAATAACTCAAAATGTTTAATCTCATTTTTCAATACTACTCTTGCAATTGCGCCTGCTGCAACTCTCCCGGCAGTCTCTCTACCTGAAGCCCTGCCACCACCCCTATAGTCATATATCCCATATTTCTTAAAATAAGTGTAATCCGCATGCCCTGGTCTAAATACATTTTTTATTTTTTCATATGAGGAGGAATCCACATCTCGATTATTAATTAGAATAGAAATAGGAGTTCCTATAGTTTTCCCTTCAAAAATTCCAGACAATATCTCACATCTGTCCCCCTCTTTCCTTGAAGTTGAAAGCCCGTTACTTTTTGGTATTCTCAATGATAGCTCTTTATTGATTTCATCTTCATTAAGTTTAATGCCTGGAGGACACCCATCTACAACTGCTCCTAGCGCTTTGCCATGGGATTCCCCCCAAGTTGTAACTCTAAACAATCTACCAAAAGTATTTCCCCCCATTAGATCATACTCCTTTTCTCAAGCTCCAATAAAATTTTGTCACATATCTCAAAGACACTAAGTTTATCTGTATCTATAATTATATCTGCTATTTTTTCATATAATGGCATTCTTTCTAACACAATTTCTTCAATCTCAGAAATTGAATCATTTTTAGTTAATGACGGTCTTGGTACATCCTTTTCCATCCTAGCCTTCATTGTGTCTATACTTGCCCGTAGTAAGACAAAAAAGGACTTATCCAGCAAATCCACATTGCTTCTATCCATCAGTGCCCCTCCGCCTAAAGAAATAACAGCATTATTTTCTTTGGATACGTCTGCAATAGCTTCTTTTTCTTTTAGTCTAAAATACTCCCATCCTTTTTCGTTTATTATTTCATGAATAGTTCTTGATTCTCTTTTTTCTATTATTCTATCAGTATCAAAAAAAATTTTATCAGTTATATCTGACAAGCTAACTCCAACTGAAGTTTTACCTACGCACCTCAATCCAAATAAAACTATGTTCAATTAATCCCTCTGGATATTTTTGAAAAATCTTTCCAAAAATTTGGATATGATTTCGAAACACAATCGGGGTCACAAATTTTTATTCCGTTTATAAAAAGTCCAGCTACGGCAAACGACATTGCCATACGATGATCTTTGTATGTTTCAATTTTGGCACCTTTTAGTTTACCAGGTACTATTATGAGATAATCACTTCCCTCTTCAACTTTACACCCTATCTTAGAAAGTTCATTCGCAACTGCACTCAATCTGTCAGTTTCCTTAAATCTTAAAGTTTCAATATTATATATTTTTGTTGGGTCTTTGGCAAAAGCTGAAACAACTGCTAAAGTAGGAACAATGTCAGGAGATCGTTTCATATCAATCTCTAATCCCCTAAGCTCTCTTCCTTCTAAAACTAGTAAATTATTTTCCCAACTAACTTTACACCCCATCTTTTCAAGAATATCGACAAAAACTCTGTCTGCTTGTTTTGAGTTCTTATTTAGATTTTCAATTACTATTCTCCCGCCACTTATTGCAGCTATCGCCATAAAGTAAGAAGAATTAGAAAAATCACCTTCGACGATATAATTGCCACCAACATATTTTGAAGGGGTGATTACAAATTCAGAATAGTTTTTTCTTAAAACAGATACTCCAAATTTCTCCATTACATCCAATGTCATATCTACGTAAGGGCTTGATGGAAGCTGCCCAGTAACTTTGATTTTTATGGTGGAGTTTGAATATGGAGATGTTAAAAGAAGAGAGCTTAAATACTGGCTACTTTGACTTGGCTCTAGTTCTGTTTTCCCTCCAATAACCCCATTTGAAGTTATTTTGACTGGGGGGCACCCTTTATTTGTATCAACAGATACCCCTAATTTTCTTAAAGAATCCTCAATACCTTTAACAGGACGTTTTCTTACTTCTTCACTTCCATCAATTATAACAGTTCCGTTTACGAGTGAAACTAAGGCCATTAAAAATCTTAGAGTTGTTCCAGAATTACCAATATATAACGGAGAAGAGGGTTCCTTAAGATTGCCACCGGTCCCTTCCACAGAAATAATATTCTGATCTTTATCAAAATTATCTGTTATTTTCACACCAAGTTTTTTTAGTGAATCTAAAGTGTATTTAATATCATCAGAAATTAAGGGGTCTATTATCTTTGACTTTCCTTCCGAAAGGGCTGCTATGAAAAGGGCCCTATGGGTATAACTCTTAGAAGGCGGAGCCTTTAACCTAGCATCAAATTCAAAGTTTAAAGGTATAATTTCTTTAATTTTCAGTTTTATCCCCCCTCAAAAGTATAGCCTCTTTAGAAAATCTTTCCATTTCTTTATAGGAAGGTGTTATTCCCGTCCAAAACTCAAATTGTGCCATTGCTTGTCCAATGTACATATCTAATCCACTTGCTATTTTTGCCCCTTGTTTTTTTGATAGTGTTAATAATCTAGTATCAATTGGACTATAAACTGCATCAAAGACAGTTATTCCAGACAGGTCCCTTTCAAAAAATGAGTCTTCCATTGGGCAACCGTCTTCTTCAGGTGACATGCCAATTTTTGTAGCATTGACTAAAATATCAAAATCAACTCTATCCCTATTCTCCCACGGGATTGTTTCTGCCCCAAGCTTTTTTGCAAGTTCAATCGCCTTAGTATGATCTCTGTTTGAAATTATGACCTTTCCAAGTTTACTAGCTACTCCAAAAGCTATTGCTTTTCCAGCTCCACCTGCGCCAAGGATAAGCACTTTTTTATCCTTTATTGTGCTTATTTTTTCAATTGAGTATACCGCTCCCAACAAGTCAGTATTTGTTCCTAATAGTCCATTCTTATTTTTCTTTATTGTGTTTACTGCCCCTATCTTTAGTGCCATTTGGTCTATATTTTCCAGATAAGGAATTATTGTTTCTTTAAATGGCATTGTAACACAAAATCCTTTGAAGTAATCTTCAAAAACCTTCATAAATTTTCCTAAGTCGTCCACCAATAAATTCAAATAAACGGCATCCATTTTATAATAAGAAAACAATTTATTGTGAACGTAGTACCCTATGCTTTCCTTAACAGGATTTCCAATAAGCCCATAAATATCAAAAGTTTCATCAATAGAGTTAACCCGGTATATATCCCTCAAGACTTCTAGAGGTATCTGCCCCGGAGCGGTCATGTCAAGACCTTTTAGTGGTGCATATGTAGTAAAACTTCCCCAAGAGTTACATAAAACTCGGCTTATCTCCCCTCTTTCACCCATTAAAAACGATATTAGTCTGGGATTATCATTAAAAAGGAATAAGATATCTTTTATTATTAGATTATCAGAAATATCATTGGCATGAGTAACGACTTTAATTATGTCCACATCTTGATCTTTCATCTGCAATACTATTTCTTTCATATCAACGGGAGTATTCTGAAAATTATGATAGGATAGTATTATTTTTGTTTCTGATTTTAATGTTCTTTTTTTTGAGATTAGTAATTTAAGTGAATCTATTGAAGAGTGTTCTATATCAATGAATCCAAATCCAAGTTTCATCGCATTAATTAATGGATGGAGCCTATCTGACTCGTTTCCTTCAAAAAGTCCGCCCTCGTCTTTTTTTCTATTTGTTATAATCATCCTTTTTTTATCAAATAAATTCCCAATTTCCAAAATATCTAAATCTGGAATCAAGTCTATTCTAAGTTCTGCTAAATCTCCCATAGATAATGCCTTGTCTAAAAGACTTATTGCCTCCTTTTTAGAGAATGGCATAATTGAAGCGGTAATCAAAGAAAGCCCATCTCCCTTAGACATTCTCTAACTATTTTTTCATCAACTCTGACTCCATAAACAGATTCACCTATGCCCTTTATGAGAGCGTATTCAACTATCCCTTTTCTAGATTTTTTGTCAGAAATTGTTTTCTCTATTATCTTATCTGAGGATAATTTGGGACATTTTTCTAAGAGCTTAGATTTTTTAAGAAATGCAATTATTTGTTCTTTTTCGTCTGATGTTAAAATACCTAACCTGTGGGAAATCAGGGTTTCAACTGCCATTCCTATCCCTACTGCCCTGCCATGAGAAATATCATAGTTTGAAAGTGTCTCTATAGCGTGTCCGATTGTATGCCCAAAATTTAGAATCTTTCTTTGCCCCGATTCTTTTTCATCTGTCTCAACAACATTGGCTTTGACTTTAAGCGCTGAAATGATTACATGATCTATATATCCATTTTCTAGATTCATTATTTGATCAATATTTGATTCAAGATATCCAAAGAATTTATTATCTTTTATAATAGCGGCTTTAATTATTTCAGCAAATCCATTGAGTATCTCTTCTTTTGGCAGTGTCTTCAAGAATTCCATATCTATGTAGACTTTACTAGGGGGATAAAATGCCCCCAATAGATTCTTTCCATGAGGGTGGTCTATACCAACTTTGCCGCCAATGCTGCTGTCCACTTGAGAGAGAAGTGTTGTTGGAATCTGTATAAATGGGATTCCCCTCATATAAGTTGCCGCTATAAAGCCAGCAAGATCTCCAGTGACCCCGCCTCCCAGTGCAATAATTAATGAATCCCTGCCAAAGTTAAGTTCAAATAGCCTGTCTTCAATTTCTTCTTTTGTCTTTCTATTCTTAGACTCTTCACCTGCTTTGAAGGAAATGACAAAAGTATTGGTCTTTTTGTCAAGAACTTGATATATTTTATCTCCGTAGATTTTTTCTATGTTTGAGTCTGTTATGATAGCGATATTACAATCTTTATACTCTTTTAATGTTGATTCGATCACGTTTCGAAAAATATCTCTACCTATGACTACATCATACGGTCTTTTTTCAGTTTTTACCCTTATTGTCTTTGTTTCCTTGAGGTTCATCCTATATTTCCCGTCCAAACATCCTAGAAATATATTTTATTTCTCCCATTAATTCATGAAGATCTAGAGTGCTAATAGTTTGATCTGCATCACTTATGGCTTTTTGTGGATCTGTGTGCGCTTCAATAGTTACACCGTCCGCACCGCAAGCAATCGCGGCAAGTGTCATTGATTTCACAATATCTCTTCTCCCAGTCCCATGGCTTGGATCAACTATAACAGGTAGGTGACTTTCCTTCTTCAATACTGGAACTATACTTAAGTCCAGGGTATTTCTTGTGAAGTCAGAAAAAGTTCTTATCCCCCTCTCGCACAACATAACGTTATTATTTCCGCCTGCAAGAATATATTCTGCCGCAGATAAAAACTCTTTCAAAGTTGCCCACATTCCTCTTTTAAGAAGTACTGGTTTATCATATTTTCCAAGTTCTTTTAGTAATGCATAATTTTGCATGTTTCTAGTTCCTACTTGTAGTATGTCTGCATATTCTGATACAAGTTTTACATCTCTTGTGTCCATGACCTCGGTAACAATGGGAAGTCCTGTTTCTTCTTTTGCAGCGGCTAAAAACTCTAGTCCTTCTTTTCCAAGTCCCTGAAAGTCTTTTGGTGAAGTGCGAGGTTTGAATGCCCCTCCCCTCAAAATTGTGGCCCCTGAATTTTTTACTTCTCTTGCGATGTTAATGATTTGGTCTTTGCTCTCAACAGTACATGGGCCTGCCATCACAACTATTTTTTTTCCACCTATTTCAATTCCATCTACGTTTATAATAGTGTCCTCTTTGTTAAAATCTCTAGAAACTAGTTTGTATGGCTTTGAAACACGTACTACTTCTTCTATGTAAGGTGTTGCCCGAAGCCTCTCAACGTCACTTTCATCTATTGAGCTAACATCCCCAATTACACCAATTATTGTTCTATTTTCTCCTTTTGATAGGTGAGTATTAAAACCAAGATCTTTAATCTTCTGTATTGTTTCCTGTACTTGGCTTTCATCCGCACCTAGCTTCATCACTATTATCATTTATATCTCCCTCCCAACTGCTTTTGTTATATTTTTAATGTCTTCCATAAGTTTTGAAAATGCACTTAAGGAAATTGTTTGATCAGCATCACTTATCGCTTTATCGGGACTTGGATGAGTCTCAATTAATAGTCCGTCTGCGCCACAGGCTACTGAAGCTCTGCTCATGGGTAAAACTAAACTCCTCCTTCCCGTACCATGACTTGGATCAGATATTATAGGTAAGTGGCTCTCATCTTTAATGGCTGGAATAATACTAAGGTCTAAAGTATTTCTTGAGAAATCTGAAAATGTTCTTATGCCCCTTTCACACAATATGACATTTTCATTTCCTCCACTAATTATGTATTCTGCAGCCCCAAGGAATTCGGCCATTGTTGCCCACATTCCTCTCTTAAGAAGTATGGGTTTGTCACATTTTCCAAGCTCCTTTAGTAGTGTGTAATTTTGCATGTTTCTAGTTCCTACTTGTAAGACATCCGCGTATTCTGACAAAAGACTAACGTCTCTTGCATCCATTATTTCAGTGACAATGGGAAGTCCTGTTTCTTCTTTTGCCTCGTAAAGTAATTTCAAGCCTTCTTCACCTAATCCTTGAAAATCTTTTGGTGACGTGCGAGGTTTGAATGCTCCTCCCCTTATCATACTGGCACCAGCTTTTTTTATCTTTTCTGCAACTTCCATTATCTGTTCTCTATTTTCAACTGAGCAAGGCCCTGCAAAAACAACTATTTTTTTTCCACCTATCTTTACTCCATCTACATCTATTACAGTTTGCTCATTTTTGAAATCTTTAGAAACTAGTTTGTAAGGCTTTGAAACAAATACGGTATTTTCAACTCCCTTCATTGCCCTTATTCTGAAAAAATTTTCTTCTCCAATTTTACTAATATCTCCAATCACGGCAACTACTACTCTTTCTGCCCCAAAGTTTAACTGCGTTCTAAGGCCAAGTGACTTAATTGTATCTATAACCTGATTCACGTCCTCCTCTTCAGCTTTTGCTTTCATTATTACAATCATTTCTACCCCTCCATTATATTAGTCTGTAAAAGCTTTGAATGGGAAATGATCTTTTCAAAAATATCTGAAACAAAATTTTCATCTAGATTGTTACTTCTGGCATCATCATCTAGTTTGAGAAAAATAATTCTTTCTCTACCTCTATCCTCTATAGGCATGCCCATTTCTTTTTTAAGGAATGCTATCTTTTTTGCTACTTCCATTCTTGCTGAAAGCAGTTTAATAATACTCTCATCGATCCTGTTTATTTCTTCTCTAAGAGTCTCTATTGAGCTCTCCATAAAAAACCTCCTAAGAAGGGATTGGAAAGAGAAACAAGGATTCGGCCAGTGAAAGGTATCAATACCTAAAGCTAAAATAATAATAAAATTTCTTTGATACCACTTCGGAAGACCTTATCTTTCCCATCAAAAAAACTGATAGAATTGAGTATTTAAAACTTTCGGGATTGGCCTTAAATCATACATTAATTTTATAAGTAGTTCCTTTACACTCTCTATAATGAATTATTCAGATTCTTTTGGAAACATGTGCAAAGTTGATACCCATGTCCATACTAAATACTCAGGTAATTCAAAAAAAATACCTGTTATACCCGATTGTATTTCTAGGCCAGATAAGATATTAAAATATGCAGATAAACGAGGTATAGACTTTCTAGCTATAACTGATCATGACACTATAAAGGGAGGAATTGAAACTAAAAAACTTGCACCTTCAAGAATTATTGTTGGGGAAGAGATATCAACATCTGATGGAGAGCTGCTTGGTCTATTCTTAAATGAAGCTGTTCCTCCAGGCTTATCCGTTGAGGAGTCAATTGACATGGTAAAGGCACAGGGAGGTCTTGTGGTTGCACCACACCCATATAGTGTCATATGCCCTTGTTTAAAAGACCTAATACATAAACTAAATATTGATGGAATTGAAGTTTTCAATGCATTTCATAGGGATGGGATAATAAATAGAAAAGCAACAGAAGAGAATAAAAAGATAAAAAATGCTTCAATTGCTGGAAGTGACGCACATACGGAAAGGATGGTTGGAAACGCTTATACGTTGTTTGAAGGCAATACTATAGAAGAGTTCTATAAGGCTGTTAAGAAGAAAAAGACAATCCCCCAAGGTCATGTTACTTCAATGATACAAACGATTTTGTGGAGTTGGAGCACAGGATATTATATAATGAAAAGATCAATGAGAAATATTATCCAAGGAAATCAAGTTAAGAAAAATAGTGGTCTTTTAATTGGTTCTGGAATTTCAGTGATACCTATTGCACCCATAATAATGGCATTTGTCCTAAATCGTTATCATGATACAAAAGTTAAAAAGAACTATCCTTGGGAATCTTTTATATTTTCATGTAACGAATATAAAAAAATGATATTATAATAAAACTGAAGATTTATACTCGCCAAACACATTCCTTAAACTATCGCTAATTTCTCCAAGTGTTGCATAAGTTTTGACAGCTTCAAGAATTAATGGCATCAAGTTTTTATCACTTCTTGCTGCGTCTTCAATTTTTTCCAAAATTTCTTTGACCTTATTATTATCTCTCCTTAGCTTCAGCTTTTTCAATTTTTCAATTTGAATTTTTTCTACTTCAGAATCAATTTTTAGAAGTTTTTCAGGAAATTTATCTTCCATGGTGAATTTATTAAGTCCCACGATTATTACATCTTTCTTCTCAACAGCTTTCTGATATTTGTAAGCGCTATCTTGGATCTCCTTCTGTATATATCCTTTTTCAATAGCCTTCACCATACCGCCAAGAGAGTCAATTTTGTTAAAATATATATTCACTTCTTCCTCTATTTTATTTGTAAGATATTCAAGATAGTATGAGCCGGCAAATGGATCAACTGTATCTGCCACCCCGCTTTCATATGCAATCACTTGTTGGGTTCTAAGAGATATTGTAACAGCTTTTTCTGATGGCAAAGCAAGTGCTTCATCCATTGAATTTGTATGTAAGGATTGCGTACCTCCAAAAATTGCCGCCATTGCTTGCATAGTAACTCTGATGATATTATTTTCTGGTTGCTGTGCTGTGAGTGTACTACCGCTAGTCTGTGTGTGAAATCTTAACATCATAGCTTTTGGATCTGTTGTCCCAAATCGTTCTTTCATCAATCTTGCCCAAATTCGTCTTGCAGCTCTAAATTTTGCGATCTCTTCTATGAAGTTATTGTGGGAATTAAAAAAGAAAGAAAGTCTTTTCCCAAAATCATCAATTTCTAGCCCTGCCTTTTTTGCAGCTTCCACATATGCAGCACCATCTGCTAATGTAAATGCAATTTCCTGAGTTGCGGTTGCTCCAGCTTCTCTGATGTGGTAACCACTAATACTAATAGTATTCCATTCAGGTAGATTTTTTGTACAGTATTCGAATATATCTGTGATTATCCTCATAGATTCTTTTGGTGGAAAAATATAAGTTCCTCTAGCAATGTATTCTTTTAGGATATCATTTTGAATTGTTCCTCTTAGTTTTTCAGGTGCAATTCCTTGTTTTTCTGCAACTGCTATATACATTG
>JAAZKM010000102.1 GCA_012799835.1 Candidatus Methanofastidiosia archaeon | reverse complement strand
TTTTGTAAATTGGACGAACTGTCCTTTCTACCCAAAACTTAGCTTTATCTAGCATTAAGCGTTCGGTTACATCCTCACCAATCTTAGTCATTCCACTTGTATCAACATTTTTAGGATTCACTATAGTTTCTCTGCGCTCAATGTCAAGTGGTATTTTATAAGATCGTTTTTTAGAGACAGCTTGTTCTCTTTTAGTTTTGCGTCGCTTTTCAGCTTTTTGCGTAATCTCCTCTACCAATGAGATCATCCCTGGAGTTTCCTCCTCCTCTAAAGATTCTCTTCCTTGCTGTGAATCAAAGAGAGGCAGCTGAGTGCAGTACTCGGGGAGTCTTTTCTCTGAGCGTCTGCCATAAAGCTGACGCTCTAGATAAAGTATCCTTTCGTTCTTGCGCTCAAGTTGCTCTTCCTTGAATTTAATCTGCTCTTCTTTGAGAAGAAGTTGCATATTTAAGAGCGCAATTTGCTGTTCTAATTGTTGTATCATCTTCATTGTTTAATACTATAAAAGTACTATTAATCAATGAAATACACAAGTATTTTACTGCAAATTATACCGTTTTCTACGTTTTATTTTAGGGCTAATTCCTTCAATAAATAGCATTAATTCATCCCAACGAATTGCACGAAATCCAACTCCATCTTTGATGAATATCTTATGACTGATGCGACCTTTTTCCATCCGTTTATAATAAATAACAAATCCACCACGTTCCCAATGTAGCAACTTCAAGGTGGTGCGCGTCTTGTTCAGAAACACATAAACGTCTCCATTAGTAGGGCTCAAAGATAGATAACGGATAACTCCGCACAATCCATCTACTCCTTTGCGCAAATCAACACCTTGCAAACACACCAAGTAACGATTGTTTTCATTTAAACTAAACATAGCTTTTTGTGCCAAAGGTCAGCTTTTCTTATTCTATTAACAATACGGCTAATTTGGGATGCTTACGATTAATCTTCAATATCAAAAAGTCCATTCCATCTATAAGCAACATTTTGAACAATAGAATATCGTTAAAGGACTTTTCTCGTTTTAAAGGCTATTAACTGTAGTAAGGTAACGATTGATGTTAGGTTTTTAATTTATCTCAATCAATTAAAATATTTATCTGTGCATATAATTTAGAAAGGACAAGCTTTTTCTTATTCCATAATTAAGGCATGGAAAACTTATAGTTTTATATCTGTTTTTTGTCCGTTTCATAGATATAATGTATTAATAAAATCTGATTTACAGAAGGGCACGATGCTTTTCAATATTTTTTAGGGACAAAGGTTTTAAGTCGATTTCTAGGATTTCGATTAATTTAATTATAAAAACAATAAATTGAGAAGTAGAAATTATTGTTTTGTGAATAAATTTCTTTGTGAATAACAGATAGATAAATTCTGCAAGTCTTAAATATTTTTCATATGTTTGTAGTTACACTTAAAAAACACAAATCTGAAGTAATGTAAAAATAAGATTATGACAACACGTAGAGAGTTTCTTCGCACTGCTGAACTAGCTTCTGCTGGTTTGGCGTTTAGTGGATTTTCATCCAAAACTAATGCTGCAAGTTATAGCAGAATAATGGGTTCTGGAAAGAAAGTAAATGTAGCTTTTATCGGTATAGGCAACAGAGGATGGGACATAATTAGAGAGTTTGATAAAACAGGATTGACGAATGTTGTTGCTTTATGCGATGTGGATTTAAATGCAGAGCATACTCAACATGCGTTAAAAGAATACCCTAATGCAAAACGTTTCAAAGATTTTCGCGAAATGTTTGACAAAATGGGAAATGAAATAGAGGCGGTGGCAGTTTCAACTCCTGATTTCTCTCATTTTCCTGCTTGTATGCTTGCTATGTCTTTAAATAAGCATGTTTTTGTTGAAAAACCTATGGCACGCACATTTCATGAAGTGCAATTGATGATTGATTCGGCCAAGAAGCATAAAAACGTTGTTACTCAAATGGGTAATCAAGGACATTCAGAAGCAAACTATTTTCAGTTTAAAGCTTGGAAAGAAGCAGGTATTATAAAAGATGTAACAGCTATTACAGCTCACATGAACAATGCTAGACGTTGGCATAGTTGGGATCCAAACATTATAAAGCTGCC
>JAAZKM010000002.1 GCA_012799835.1 Candidatus Methanofastidiosia archaeon | reverse complement strand
ACCTCATGGAGGAAAGTAATTCCTCTGCGCATATAGATTCTTCAGAGAAATGGATTCATCAGCAAATAGCCAAAAATATTTTTTTAGAGAAAAAGTTTGGAATTTTAGAGATGGCGACAGGCACAGGTAAAACAAGGACAGCACTTATGATATTAAAAGAATTATATGAAACAAAAAAGATCGATGGCGCCATAATTACAATGTTTGGAACAAATCTTTTAGACCAATGGTATAAAGAGTTATGCTCTAGTACCGGCTTAGTTATTTATAGGCATTATGAAAACTATAAAGAAGCTTCAAATTATTCGATAAATCCTGAATCTGCTATATTATTGATTTCTAAAGAGATGCTAGGTAAATTTTTGTCTAATAATCAAAATATTACGAATAATAAACTGCTCATCTTTGATGAAGTTCATAGGATGGGAGCGTTAGAAACTGTTAAAAATTTAAATGGCAAATTAACAAATTTTTCTTATAAATTAGGGCTTAGTGCAACACCTGAAAGAGCTTACGATGAAGAAGGAAATATTTTCATCAATCAACAAATAGGGCCTGTGATATTTGAATTTAGATTGGAAGATGCTATAAAAAAGGGAATTCTTTGCGAATTTGATTATATCCCTCTATTTTATGAATATGATGATGAAGACAAACAAAAACGAAAAGCAGCGTATGCGTGGTTTGAATCTAACAAAAAATTAAATCCTTTACTTAAAAAAGAAGAACTTTATCGAACACTTTCCAGAATAAAAAAAATATCCAAATCCAAAATTCCGATTTTCCATAATTATCTCCAAACAAATTTGGAGTTATTAGACAGAACAATAATATTTGTAGAAGAAAAAGATTATGGCGAATTAATTCAGCATGTAATAATAAATTACAAATCTGACTATCAAACTTTTTTTGCGGAAGATCAAAAAGAAAATCTTCATCTATTCAGTACAGAAAAAATAAATTGTCTTCTTACATGCAAGCGTATATCTGAAGGCATAGATATTAGATCAATTAATAACATTATTTTGTTTTCTACATCTAGGGCTAAACTAGAAACTATTCAAAGAATTGGCAGATGTTTAAGAATTGATCCAAATAATCCTAATAAGAGGTCAAAGGTTATAGATTTTATTGTTAAATCTGATCTAGAAAATGGAGATAATGATTTTGAAAAGGCTGATAATGAACGATATCTTTGGCTAACAGATCTATCAAAGATTAGAAAAGGTGAGTAATTTGGGCATACAAAATATTATAAAATTACAAATTCTAAAAGTTGCAATAAAGCACGATCAAAAAGAATTGGTTAAACAAATAGAAAAATTGATTGAAAATGTAGTAATGAATAACTACACAAAACAAGATATTGTTGATGTAATCAACAATGTTTCCTTAAAAGAACAATTGTCAGAGGAATCTTATGAAAATGAGGATACTACAGATTAAATATAAAAATATTCGAGAGTTTTCTGACTTGACTATTTCATTAAAAAATGATAATTCTATTTATCCAGTTAGTTTGATTCAAATGCCCAACGGACTTGGAAAAACTACAACAATGAATTTATTACGTTACTCCCTTAATGGTATGGCGGAATCTTTAGATGAAAAGACAGTTCGAGATTATAAGGGAAATAATGGGGATCAAGGAGAATTTGAAGTAAAAATATCTATAGAAAATGAAATTTTTTACATAGTACTAGCATTTAATTTTCATAGAGGCAAGATAACTTACTATACATCTCGTGCTACTGAAGGGGCTGCAGGTGGAAGAATAAAAGGGTACCATCTACCTCAAGAAATAAAAGCTATTCTAACAAATAACTTTGTTCGATTATTTGTTTTTGATGGAGAATTAGCTTCTAGTATACTAGATTTATCAAAAAATGAAGCAGAAAATGCTATCAAAGCATTATATTCCATAGACAAAATATTGGCAATACAAGAATGGATAGCAGAGATAGTAGATAGTGCTCAAAAAGAAGCGGAATCAAATGTAATAACTACTAATCAAGGAATAAAACAATTAAATACTCGTTTAAAAAATGCAAAGTCAAAATTGACAGAGTTAATCAAAGAAAAGGAAGGTTACGAAAAAGATAGAGATAAATTATTAGAGAAGAAACTAGAAACAATTCAATCCTTAGAAAAGATTACTGAATCAAACGATGAATTAGCAAGTAAATTGATAAAAAGTCAATTTGATATTCAAGAGATAAATAAATTAATCTTGGTTAATACAACAACGATTCTAAATAATTCAAGAGACCCAATCAATATCCATCCAATACTTAAAAAAAGAATAGAGCAATTAGGCACTGAAATGACAAAATTGAAACTTCCAAGGTCTACTTCTTCTGAGTTTTTTGAAGAATTAACAGATAAAGATAATTATGAATGTATTTGTGGAAGAACTTTAGAAGAAAGCCATAAAGACACTATCAGAAAAAAAATGAGAGATTTTCTAAGCGATGATCAAATAGGTGTTATAAACAATATTAAAACTACTTTAAGAGTAACAACTGAACATGAGGATATCTATATATTAGTTGAAGAAGCAAAAAAATTGAGTAAAAGATTCCATCTAGAAAAAACAAATTATGGAACACTTAAATCTCAATTAAAACTATCAGATGAAGAAAAACTATTAAAGACTTTATTAGATCAAAAAGAAGAATGCACTAAAAAAATAGACGATTTAGAAATTTGTATAAAAGCCATAACAGCCACTAGTAGAGAAGATATTAAAGAATTAGATTTAGACTGGGAAGAAAATATAAAATTGTGCAAAGAAAGAATCAAAGAACTTAAAGACAGATACAATGAATCATTAGGCATTATTCATTTTTCAAAAAAAGCAGATATTTTATATAAAATAATAGAAGAAATATGTGAATTAGCTCTAATAAATCTAAAAGAAGAAATTAAAAATCGTGCAAATAAAAAAATCGTCAAAATACTCTCAAGAGAGG
The DNA here is from genome assembly GCA_012799835.1 of Candidatus Methanofastidiosia archaeon. Classification (GTDB taxonomy): domain Archaea; phylum Methanobacteriota_B; class Thermococci; order Methanofastidiosales; family Methanofastidiosaceae; genus Methanofastidiosum. Next base: position 23,371 of record JAAZKM010000002.1, on the reverse strand, counting down.
ACATACTAATATCTGAGATAGGTACATCACTTAAAATTCTTAATAGGTCTGGGGTAAGTGAGGGACAAAAATTGACTATAGCCTATTCTTTTCTATCTTCAATGTTTGAGGGGGCAATGAATGATTTACCATTTCTTGTCGATAGCCCTGCAGGTTCATTAGATTTAGAGGTAAGAAGAGAAGTATCTCAGCTTATTCCACCGTTATTCAATCAGTTCATAGTTTTTATTACATCTGGTGAAAAAGATGGTTTTGCAGATACATTTTATAATCAGAATAATGTTCAGTTTTTAACTTTATGGAAGGAACATAAAAGTTCAAAAATAGTTAAATCTGAAAATACTAAAGAATTCTTCCAAAAATTTCAATCTGAAGATGATAAAAAGAGGGGATTAAATGGGATTTAAATTATCTGAAGGTGCATCAGCTTATCTAAAGAAATTAAAGAAAAATCAATCCAATGGTAAATTTGATTATGATTTTGATTTTTATTATCTCTGTGCAGTGTTAGGTATGACTTTTAGGAGATGCATTTCACTAAATGGGGGAGATGAAATAACTAGAAATTTTCCATCTAAATACGACAAATATAAACATTCAATAATTGCACTTTTAATTGAGGCTGAAAAAGAAAGAACCGGAAAAGATAGTTCTATTCGAAAAGAATTTGAAAAATTTATGCTTGATTTGGTAGACCCGCATAGTCCAACACAACTAAACAGTATAGGTGAGGAAAGACTTAATTGCTATGCCCAAGGGGGGTATGAGCTACTAAGTGAAAGAGTAGGTTCTGTTGAAAGTTTGGATGTTTTTTTTGTTAAATATCGTTCATTATTTGATGAATTAGAGGAGAAGTAAAATTAGTGGTTAGATCGCGTCACCTCATTTGTGTATATGTTTCTATATTAATAAATACCTACCGCACAATTTTAAATACCCAAATCTAATTTAATTTCAGGAGGTAAAAAGATCAAAGATATTCAAAATACTCTTGTCGAAAGAGATTATGCAATAACTCTTGAAGAAATAAAAGAGCTTTATCTTAGAGATAATCGTCCATGGATAATTGGATATAGCGGAGGTAAAGATTCTACTTGTGTTTTACAACTAATATATAAAATGCTAGTAGAATTACCTGAAGAAAAAAGAAACAAGAAAATTCATATTTTATCTTCAGATGTTCTTGTAGAAAATCCAATAGTACGAAAAAGACAATTAGCAGTTTGTAATAGAATAAATCAGCAAATATTAAAAGACAAACTTCCAATGGCACTTGAAATTTTGACCCCTGAATTAAATGACACCTTCTGGGTAAATCTTATTGGTAGAGGTTATCCTTCTCCAAATAAATGGTTTAGATGGTGCACTGACAGATTAAAAATTAAGCCTATGACAAAATATATCAAAGAAAAAGTAAAGGAAAATGGTGAAGTAATAATTATCCTTGGAACTAGAAAATCAGAAAGCTCTTCAAGATCACATACACTTGATAAATACACCATAAAAGGAACTAATTTGAAAAAGCATAATAGCGTACCAGGGGCTTTTGTTTATGCGCCTTTAGAGGATTGGTTAGAAATAGAGGTTTGGGATTATTTGGATAAAAATGAATCTCCATGGGGAATAAGTAATTCAGAATTAAAGAGATTATATGGTAAAGATGATACTGAAATTGAGTTTATTTTGGATGATAAAGCGAAACCTAGCGGAACAAGTAGATTTGGCTGCTGGGTATGCACAGTAGTAGATAAGGACAGAGCATTAGAAAGCTTTATCGATGAAGGAAAGGATTGGCTTATACCTCTTCTTGAATTTAGGAATTGGCTAAAAGAAATTAGAAATGATGAAACAAAAAGAGAAAAATTCAGAAAAGCTGAGAAACAAAAAAAATTAGTAGCAGATTCTCTGGGTAAAGAGTATATCCCTGAAGAACGTTACGGCCATAAAGTTTTAGGGCCATTTACATTTGAAACTAGGAAAGAGATCTTCAAAAAACTGCTATCACTACAAACTCTAATGGACGAAAGAGGAATTAGTTTAATCACTCCTGAGGAAATAAAGGCTATAGAAACAGTATGGATATACGAAGGATATCAGGAAAGTTCGGTTTCAAATATAGTTGAAGAAAAAAGAAATTTTGATGATTATTCTTTAGATTATGATGAACATACTGAGGAATTAAGAACACTATCACAGAAAAACAGTATACAAGAAAATCTTATCCAACAATTAATTCACGTTGAGAAAGATTTTTCCACATTGTCAAGAAGAGTAGGCATATTTGAAAAATTAGACAAAGTAATAGACGAATATGTAATGAATGAAATGTCAAGAGAGATAAGTGAGGCCAATGAAAATAAATAAGATCTCGTTATTTAATTTCAAAAGCTATGCAGGACTTCACGAAATCGATCTTTCAGTAAACAATGAAAAAAATGTAGTATTACTTATAGGTTCAAATGGCTCTGGCAAAACTACTATTTTAGAAGCTGTAAAACTATGTCTTTATGGTAGAAAAGTAAATGGAAAAATATTCTCAGAGAGAGAATACGAAATATTTTTGAAATCATTTCTTAATAAAAATGCTCAAAAAAAGAAAAGAAATAGTTACTACGTTGAATTAGAGATAGAACTAGAAGATTTTATACAGAAATTTGTAATTAGTATAAGGAGAAGTTGGAACACTGACTTCAATGGAAATCTTACTGAAGATTTTACTTTAATGAGAGACGGCAAATACTTAGAGATAATCCCAAAAGAATCGTGGGAAGATTACATACACTCCATACTTCCTCCATACGTAATGGAGTATTTCTTTTTTAATGGTGAAAAAATTAAATTATTGTCAGTGGGAGACAAAGCAGAAAAAAGAATGAAGGAATCTATTAGGTCGCTTACTGGACTACAAATTTATGAAACTTTATCATTAGACCTTAATAATTTAATTAAAAAGATTAAAATTAATTCGATTAAAGCCCCTGAGTTAAGGGCTGAAATTGAATTAAATGAAAAAATAATTGAAGATAATGAATCTAAAATTGTTAGATTAAATTCTTCAATCGATAATAAAGAAAATCTCACTATAGAATTAAAACAGAAAAAAGAGGAAATAGAAAAAACTCTAAGACAAAAAGCAGGTGCGTTTGCAGTTAAAAAAGATGAGTATGACCGAAAGTTAACTGTTTTTGAAGAAGATTATAAAAGATTAACAAACGAGTTATCAGACTATTGTGAAAATTATCTTCCATTTATAATAGCAGATAAACTATGTAAAAAGCTAAAAAAACAGCTTAGTAAAGAAAAACAAACTAAAGAACTAATATTTAGTGAAACAGTTATTAAAAAAACAAATACAAAAATATTAGAGGAACTTGAATCAGGAAATACTTTCTTAAACTTATCAGACGACGTTATAGTTTTAATAAAAAATAAAATTAATAGTATCTTTTCCGATATTTTATCAGAAATTAATGCTAATGAAATAATATTACATGATTTAAATAATGATGAAATGTTAAAGATAGAATCTTTTTTATATGATCTAAATATTAAAGATAAAGAAAAGCTAATGGAAATATTACAAAGAAGAGAATTTACATTAATAGAGTCAAAGAAAATAAAAGATAAATTGAAACAGATATCTACTGAATCTATGCTTAATGAATATATCTCCACCCTATCTACTATTCAGACAGAAATTATCGTCCTGGAAAAAGAAATATATTCGCAAAAGGCTGAGATTCAAACATCTAATGAATCTATAGACAAATCTGAACTTAATATAAGGAATTTGGAAGAAAAGATTGTATATGCAGATAAAGACAACTATAAAATAATTACTTGTGAAAGGATAATTAATACTATTGATGAATTCATAGAGAAAATAATAAAATCAAAAATAAAAGAATTAGAAAAAACTATAACTGAGTTGTACCATGAATTGGCGAATAAAGAAGATATGGTCAAAGAGATAATAATTGATAAGGATGCATTGACAATTGATTTGATTGGATATGATGATGAAACTCTGGATAAGACTCACATTTCTTCAGGGGAAAAAGAGATCTATACACTTTCTCTTTTATGGGGCTTATCTAAAATCTCAAAAAAACAATTCCCCGTAATTGTTGATTCCCTACTTTCAAGACTAGACAATACTCATGCAGAAAATATAGTTGAAAAGTTTTTTCCAACAGCGGGAAATCAAGTTATTATATTAGCACATGACAGAGAAATTGGACAAGAACTATACAATAAATTGTCAAAACACATAGCCAAGGAGTATATGATAAATCCAGAAAGTACTAATAAAATTACTGAAAGCTATCAAGGTGAGATATATGCAAAATAAACTTAAACTATCAAAGGAGTCTTCGTCTAAATTAGATTCACTTTCTACTAAACTCAACCTTAGGCGCAATATAATTTGTAGACTCGCTATTGGCAGGTCTTTAGTAGATAGCTCTTCTGTATTTGAAATTGAACCATTAGACAATACTGGGTTTGAGTTTAATAGATATACTCTTACAGGTGAACATGATAATTTCTTCAAATTATTGATTATCCAACATGAAGGTAAAAAATTTGATGACGATACTTATTTTTCTATCTATTTAAGAAATCATATTGAGCGAGGAATTGAAATCTTATACGACGAATACCAAATAATAAATTCTCCTACAGAATTTCTCTTATTTCTTAGTAGCTTAAGTGAAAAAGAATCTTAAATAAATTTATATGTTATATTCTTAAATTAATTTTGTGTACGATGAGATAGAAAAATTTCTAAAAAGGAAATCTAAAATTCAAGAGAAGAATAAACAGTTATTTGAAATGACTCCTTCTGTAAAAATAATAAGGGACCAAATTTCAAATAAAACTCCTCTTGAATGCGTTTTAAATATAGAAATGTCCAAACTTGTCAGAAATCCAGAAAGAATTATTCCAATATATGCCCATGCCGAATCAAGCTATAAGCATGGTGGGGAGATATCATTTCGAAAAATAGAGGATAGAAAGTATTCGATAACTATTATTTCTGGCAAATATCGTTGTTCTTGGTGTCAAAATTTCCGCAAGTATATAGAAAAAAACATGAGGATAAATCTAATTGATTTAGGCACATGCTCTAGTTTTATTAAATCGGAAGGGTAATCTATTTTATTCTAGAGTTAAAATGTGCCGGGGGCGGGATCCGAACCCGCGACCTCACGGTTTCCCAGCCTTGTTTCATGCTTATGAGCCGTGCGCTATAACCAGGCTAAGCCACCCCGGCAGGTGAGATTAAATCAACTATGGCCCAACCTTTTTAAGATTTGCTATTTAAACCCATAATCATTTGCACAAAGCTTTGCTTTTCTAATATATATAATCAAGTCAAAAAATATCGATTTTTCACTCATTTGAAAATTAATAATGCAGATTCTAGATCTTTATGCAAAATAACTAAAATAAAGAAAAGAAAAAAATTAATTATCCTTCACAGATTAAGTGCTGGAGGAACCTCTGGGCTTGTGAGCTCTATTCAAACTAGACTCCCAATAGTATGAAGCAGTGATGACTGCACCAGAAATTCTGTGGAATCCAAGCTTTGTCTTACCAAAGTTGTTTGTAGCGGCTCCTTCCAAAGCTAATCCTTCAGCATCGTGTCCTTGTGCAAACTCTATTGCCGCCTTTTCAAGCACAAGCTGTGTTTGTTCTTCAATAACTGCATTTGCAAAAGCATCCTCATTAGCACCGGCTATAGCACCGATACCAAATGATGCGATCAATGCAACTGCAATAAACAAGGTCATAATCTTTTTCATAGCATAACCTCCTTGTTAAGCTAACAGTTCTTACTCAGCCCCTTATATATAGTTGTTGTGTAAACCATTGAAAAATCAAATTATTAAAAGTTTATTTAGGCTTATTTCTATCTAATAACTTTCCTAACGTTTCATAACATTTTATTTAATCCTATTTTCAAATTAAATCAAAAAATAAGATTAAATATAGTTGTATTAAAAAAACAAAGCTATCAAACTTGTTTTCCATTACAAAACAGAATCCATTAAATATATCTAGATAGGAATACGCCACATATCCCTAATTTTGATAAAACTTATATATAAAGAATAGAATTAATATTCATGACAAATATAAAATACCATGCATTAATACTTTCATTTTTACTGATATTTAGTTCTATTGGATTTTTACCTGTTTTTGCACAACAGGAAGTGTATGTTGTATCAAATAACATTGATATCGTTTCAAAAGAGATCCTTGAGGACTACTTTAGGGGATTCGGATTATTCCCAGAATTTCTATATCCAGAGGAATCTGGGCAGATAAAAGGTGCAAAACTATTAATCATATTGGGAGGGCCAGATGCACTCTATGGGACAGGCTTGCTTGCGACTAAATACCTAGATTCCCTAGAAATAGGATTCATAAGACAGCCCGGCCAGAGATTTACTTTCATTAAATCCGATATCTACGGATATGCTGACAAAGTCATTATAATCGCTGGCGATACAAGAGAAAGGACCTATGAAGAGGTCTTTAACCTGATTAACGGCTCAAATGTAAGCTTTCAAAACGAGATTCAAAACGTTGCAGAAGGTAAGGTCCAGATAAAGGATTTGCCTCTAATCCTTTCAAGCATTTCATACACCACAGAAACCGTCGATAAAATCGGCCACATCTATCTTAAAATACAAAATTATGGCAAAGGCAAGGCCACAAACGTCATCGTTGAAATCTCAAATGACTATTATTCTAACTTCTCCCTCCAGAGCGTTGATCCTGTGAAAAAAGTTGAAGGCAACAAATTCTATATTGGGGACATGGAAGGCGGGGAGATAGTGGAGCTTGACATCACCCTCAAAGCAAAACAAGGCGGGATATATTCAGGCGTAGTTTCATACACCCATGATGCAATAGATACATATGCTAGGATTAAAGATATAACAACTAAAGTCCCATAACTAATAGCATAGGTGCGTTATATGAAAAAAAAGTATAATTTGATAGTCCTTATCATAATAGCCATTGCATTCACATCTATCTTTAGCGGCTGTGTAAGCCGTGGCACATCTACTATTACAACTGAAACTCCGACTACCGATCCAATCCCAGTGACACCCACCCCAACTATAGAAGAGCCCACCCCGCAGACAGGAGTTCCTTACATACTTTCTGGGACAACATACAACACAGAAACTGTTGATAGAAACAATCACATTTATGTTTCTCTTGAAAACTTTGGGAAAGGCAGGGCAAGTAATGTTGTAATTGTGATATCAGACGGGTATTATCAAAACTTCACATTAGAAAGTGTAAACCCCTCTATAATGGTGGAAGGCAACAGATTCTATGTGGGTAACATTGAGGCTGGAGAAAAATTTATTTTGAATATATACCTTAAGGCCAAAAAGAGCGGGGTATATACAGGCACTCTTTCATTTACATACGATGGCATTGAAACAAGCGGGAAAATAAAGGATCTAACTACAAGGGTCCCGTAACTCTTTATTTTTTATTTTCTTTTATAACCATTATATTTAAATATGATTTTTATAACTTGAGTTTACTCTTAAAAGAGGTGCACCAATGGAAAAGAGAGCGTTTAATGTTATTTTACTTTCATTATTGATTATTAGCCTATTTGGCTGTATGGCAGTTTCTGCTGAGGACACTGTAGAAATCCGGTTTTATAAAACGCAAGGGTGTGAGCTATGCGCTGAGGCAAGGACTACTATCAATAGATTGAATCAGACGGTCTATAACGGAAAACTAATCGTCACAGAGGTGGATGTTTATTCCTCTTCAGGGTATGCAGAGTTCAAACAGTTGGGATTTAGCATAACGCCTTCAGCGGTGATAAACGGGAGTGTAAAACTTGAGGGTATAAGCCAGTTTGACGAATCAACACTGAAGGTCCTCTTTGACTCAATGCTAAAATTACAGCCTGAAACACCCACACAGCCAGAAACCCCCATAACTAGCGATAAGACAATTAGATTCTTCTATGAAGAGCAGTGTGATTACTGTAAGGCTTCAAGAGCGAAGATGAATACTTTACTAAAAGAGAAAGGATACGATATAAAAGTCATTGATGTTGATGTCTATACTCCTGCCGGATACAAGGAGTTTTCTGAGGCAGGATTTAAAATAGTCCCTGCCGTTATAGTCTGCGGGCAGACTAAGCTTGAAGGGACTGATCAAGTCGATTCCAAACTACAGGGAGCAATTGAAGGCTGTCTTTCTGGAAAACCTATAACAGATAATGGCGGGGTATCTGCGCTTACAATGATCGGTGCATTTAGTGCCGGATTTTTCTCTAGTTTTTCTCCATGCTTACTAGCCGTAATTTCATTTATCATAGCTTACACTGCAGGCACAAGCAAAAAGGCGTTAATGATACTTTTGAAGTCGATATTTTTTGGATTAGGGATAACTACGGCCTATGTAATTGTTGCAATCTTGTTTTTGAAGCTGGGCCAGGCAATACCGCCAACATACACCTATCTGATATCATTATTTGGTGCCATAATAACATTTGTCATGGGATTAAATCTACTAAACAGCGGATTTGATCTAGTTGAGCTCCCCATAACTACAAAACATTTTGCCCAGAAGATGACACACAAGTTTGCCTTGTCATATGGGCTTTTGGGTGTGTTTATTTTGGGCCTTATATTTTCCATAATAAAGCTGCCGTGTGCGGCCATAATATTGCCACTGCTTATCGATGAGGCGATAACAGGTACAAGCGCCTCGGCCTTCTTTAAAGTTGCATTTTACGGGCTTGGGGTCTTGATACCATTTGTCGTTATAGGGGTGGTAGGCGCCTTTACAAAGAATGTAGCAAGGGATCTAAGATGGAGCCCGACTGTGAGATTCTTTGGATGGGTTGTCATCGGCGTTGTAGTCATCATAATCTCATTTTGGCTAATTCTCCAGGGATTTGAAGTAGTTGGAAATGTCACCACAGAGTATATTTTATATACAATAATATCCTATGCGATAACAATGTTTATAGTCGGATTTGCCTATGGCAGGTGGAAGAAGGTAGATAAGGGTGACAACGGAAAGAAGGAAGTTCGAGCATATTAGGATATGTCTTGAGGAGGATGTCCAGTCAAAGTACAACTACCTTAACGACGTCTCATTTGTCCACTCTGCACTTCCGGAAATAAATTTTGATGAGATAGACACTACTGTAAAAATTTTTGGCAAAAAACTCTCTTTTCCCCTTTTTATCTCTGCCATGACAGGCGGTACTGATGAAGCCTTAAAGATAAACAAAGCCATTGCAAAGGCATGTCAGGCAACTGGCATCGGCATGGGTCTTGGAAGCCAGAGGGCAATGATTGAGGATCCTTCTCTCACATACACATATGATGTCAGAAAATACGCTAAGAGCATACTTATAATTGGCAATATCGGCCTTCCCCAGTTTGTCAAAGGGTATACTGAAAAGGAAGCAAGGTATGCAGTCAGGGAGATTAATGCGGATATGCTTGCAGTTCACTTAAACAGCCTCCAGGAGGCATCCCAGCCTGAAGGGGACCTGTTCTTTAAAGATGGGATTTTGATTCTAAAAAAACTAAAGGAGAAGCTCGACTTCCCACTGATAGCAAAGGAAACTGGTGCCGGCATATCTAAAGAGACTGCTGCATATCTAAAGTTTTTAGATGGTATTGATGTTGCAGGCCTTGGTGGAACAAGTTGGAGCGCTGTTGAGTATTATAGGAGTAATGATCACAAGGAAACAGTGAAAAAACTATGGAACTGGGGCATACCGACACCCCTTTCAATAGCTGAATGCAAAAGCATTGGTATCAAGACCATTATAGGTTCAGGTGGCGTTAGGAGCGGTTTTGATATTGCAAAGTGCGTATCCCTTGGTGCCAAAGCCTGCGGTATTGCGCTGCCTTTTTTAAAGATGGCAGTTGAAGAGGATGTCAAAGGCATTGTAAGGGAGATTGAGACAATAAAGAGGGAGTTTAAAATAGCGATGTTCTTAAATTCCTGTCTTAGCGTGGATGATCTTAAGAATAAATCCTTGTTTTTTACAGGAGAGCTTTCCGCCCTTATGAAACAAAGGGGAATGGATTTCCAGTACTTTAACTATCGTTAAGCAATAACTTTATATACTATTATTGATTAATGGTATTCATGAATATAAAACAACTATTGTGCATATTGGTACTTTCTTCCCTTTTTCTCTCTGTACCGGTGGCTGCAGAAGTTGAGCCATTCACAATAAAACACTACTTCAGGCATGACTATGGCACAGTTTCATCTGCTCTTGGTGATATAGACGGCGATGGAGAGTATGATGTTGTTATCTCTACAGATACAGGCGAGCTTAAAGCATACACTCTAAGCGGCAAAACACTCATATCCAAGGAATTTGATCTACCTGCAAGAAATCTTTCTGTTATAAGAAAAGGTAGCGAGCGATTCATAGTGTTCTATAATGACAAAGGATTTGTATATCTTCTTGATTCAAACGGCAATATCAAATGGCATCTTTTCTTTCCCAATACAAAGCCAATAAATTCTGTTACTACTTCAGATCTTGACGGCGATAGGGTACCGGAAATAATAGTTGGATTTAAGGATGCCACTTTTTCTGTGTATACGCTTAGTGGCACACAGTGGAAGAAGGAGCATGACTTCTATAGATTCTATACAATGAAGCTATATACAGCTGAGTTTGCTGCCATCCATTACAGCTCATGGGATAACTATCCTCTTGATGTTAAGGTTGACCTATCATGGATTTTCCCTGATGTCATAGCTTCAGGTGAAAGGGACCCTAACATATATCTTTATGATCCAACAGGCAAAAAGGTCTGGCAGATTGAAAACGTATATCCAATTGAGCACATATACTCTGGGGATATCACAAACGATAAAGAAATGGAGGTCATAACAGCCTCTTATAAATATCTCCAGGCGTTTGGGCTAAAAGGAAAACTCTGGCAGAACATCCTTGATTCCTACATCTATTCATTTGGTGTCGGTGACATTGATAGGGATGGAAAGAAGGAAGTTGCAGCTGGTACCGTTGATGGTTCTGTTTATCTGTTTGATAGCACTGGATATAAACTCTGGAATGAGCCTATATCTGTCGGAAAGGACGTTAGATATGTGGCCATTGATGATTTCACCGGAGACGGCATACCAGAAATTTTTGTTGCAGCAGGGAAATGGTCATCGATGAAACAGGAGATTGATCAGGGTTCGTTTTACATATTCTCTGCAACTGGTGAAAAACTTTCTGAAACTAAAGTCAACGGCCCTATAAAGACCATCTCCATCGTTGACATCGATTCTGACGGATATAAGGATGTCATTGTTTGCAGCAATTTTGTTTTTGTGTTTAAGAACAATTTTCTAACTATATTTGCAGGAAGACACTACTCAGAAGGGGAAAAATTATTGCAGAGGGCACAATTTGACGATTCCATAAAAGAGTTTTCAAAATCAAAGGAGCTTTATACCAAGATGGGTGATGCTGAGGCTGTGAAGAGGTGTGAGAAAAACATAAAGACGGCCGTTGAATATAAGGCGTTAAATGCTGAGGCGCTTGAGTTATTTGCAAAAGGCAATGCAGAGCTAGGTAACGGCGACTACAAAAAGGCTATGGAAAGCTTTACCCAGGCAAAACGTATCTTTGAAAAAGTTGGAAACAAAGCGATGCTTGCAACTACCGATGCCATGATAAATGAAACAAGTTCAAAACTCCAGCCAGTTGCACCGCAACAAGTTCCTGTAAACATCACATTGATCATTATCCCACTATTGGCACTTGTAGCTGTTGTTGGGGGAGTGGTCGGGTTTTTATTTATAAGAAAGAGAAGGAAAAGAGAAATGATTTAGCTTTCGATTTTTCAGATAAAACGTCTCTTCCAATAGACTTTATCATTAAACTACTGAAGGAAAACAAATAATATTTTTTTTATTAATTACTTTTATTCCCCACCAACTAAAGCTCTTGTTCTTATATGTGGTCCGCCATCGTCAACAGGCACATACTGCCCCTTTCCGCAGCTCCCGGGATTTCCTATCAGAAAATCCCTGCCAATACCGCTTATGTTCTTTAAAATCTCCAAAGTGTTTCCAGAAAGGGAAGCATCCCTATATAGCTCTCCTATCTCCCCGTCCTTTATCTCATATACCTCTTCGCAACCAAAAGTGAATAGACCTTTTGCAGTATCGACTTGCCCCCCTCTGCCTCCTTTTACATAGAGGCCTTCTTTTATGTCGATAAGCTCCTCAAACTTATGGTCCCCCTTACCCATATAGACATTGCTCATCCTAACTAAAGGCCTAGAGGAAAATCCCTGGGCCCTGCCATTGCCAGTTGGCGTAGATTTGAATCTTGAAGCTGTCTCTAGGTCATGCAAATATGATTTCAATATCCCGTCTTCCAATAGGCAAGTCTTTTTCGCCTTTATCCCCTCATCATCAAAGAAATAAGACCCATTCTTTTCTTGATATGTTGGATCGTCATAGATGTATACGCCATCTGCCCCAATTTTTTCTCCAATCTTTCCCTCTAAGATGGAGTCCCCCTGGAGAACTATATCTGCTTCACAGGCATGGCCCAAGGCTTCGTGTATAAATACGCCCAGGATCTTGGGGTCCAACACAACAGTCATCTCCCCGCCTTTTACCTTCTTTGCGGAGAGGAGCCTTATTGACTTGTTACACGCCTCCTTTCCAAGGTCGTTTAATGATTTCTCTTTCAAAATCTCATAACCCCTTGTGCCTCCAATGAGGTCATAACCCATCTGAAGCGTACCGTTACCGCTTGCAACAACTGACTTTAGGTATACCCTGGTCGTCTTTTGATACAACTCGCTTCCAGCAGAACTAATGTACAACTGCTCTGTTATTGAGTCAGTGCAGACAGAGTTTGTGTTTCTTACAAGAGGGTCTATCTTTGCACCCTTTTCTATCTCAAAGGCATATGTAATCTTCTCTTCAAGAGATATATCTTCTGGCTTTATCTTAACCTTGTTTTCAAACTTGCCTTTTATTGAAGGCGGATCTATCTTAAAATGATCCCTGTTAGAATTTCTTGAAGTGGCTAAAGCAATCCTATAGGCAGAGTCTATGCATCTTTGAACTGCATCTGTATCGTTTGTTGATGAGAATCCCCATGCCCCATCTATTAAGGCCCTTACACCAACACCAGCTTGCTCATTTGATGAGACCTCCTCAAGCACCCCGTTTTCAACATTTGCGATGTTATTGGTTCTTTTCTGAAGCCTTATATCCACAAAACAGTTGGGGAATTTCAGATTATCAAAATTAAATGATTCAAATATATCCATAACTAGAAAAATACGTAGAATAATAAAAGGCTTATTGTATTATAGTGATATATCGGTAGCATTACATTTTTTCCATATTTTCACCGAATAATTTATAAATATTTATAATCAAATTACTACGTGGTTATAACTATGAATTAAATTAAAGGAATTTTAATATCAACGTTATTATTGTTAAGCATTTTAACGATAATAGCACCAGTTTCTGCAGGAACAGTACATGTTTATCCTGGAGATAATATAGGGGCCAAACTTCAAGCTGCAGCATCAGGGGATACTGTGTATGTACATGCCGGTAGTTATACTTTAAATGCTGGACCCATTTTAGATAACATGAGCCTGACAATAATTGGGGACGGTGCATCGTCTACCGTTATTAACTTTGTTGGTGCAGGCACACGAATGTATTTTTATATGTATCCCGGTCCAGGTAGAACAATAAATATATCAGGAATTACTTTCAAAGGAGATTCAACTAGTACACCGAATAATCTTTTGGAGTTCTATAATGATGATAGTTCTACTTACACAATGATGGATGTCAAAGTGACCGACTGTGTTTTTGATAAAGCATCAGGGGATTTGGTCAAAGTTGGAGCTTATCAAACTAATATGCAATCTGTGGCAATTGAAAATTGTGAATTTAAAAATGGTAGCGCCAACGGGCTCACGATTTATAGGTATGGTGTTGCTAGCTTGAAAAACTGTTTATTCTATAACAATAATACAACTGCAATCTTCTCTACTGGGAATTCACAAACTACTGTCCAATCATGTACGGTAGACAAAAATACAAATGGAATTGATTTTGTTGTTCAAGCACAAGGTTCAGTAAAAGATTCTATCATAACCAACAATAGTATTGGTATAATAAATGAAGGAGCGGGAACTGTAACTGCAACATACAACAATGTCTGGAATAATTCAAATACAAATTACCAAGGAGTAACAGCAGGTGCAGGTTCAATCTCACAGAATCCATCATATGCAACAGGAAGACTAGGCTCTTACTATCTATACCCGTCAAGTCCATGTGTCGATAAAGGTTCAGCTTCTGCTGCTTCCATTGGTCTTGACAAGATGACAACAAGAACTGACGAACATTGGGATACAGGTACAGTTGATATGGGATACCACTATCCTTCAAACAGAGGGCCACAAACTTCTCTGCCAGTAGACTTTATCCTTAAACTACTGAAGAAAAACAAAAACAAATAAATATTTTATTTTTTATTACTTTTCTAAATTTTATTTCACACTTACTACCGCTCTTGTTCCTATGAGCAGGCCACAGCTTTTATGATTCTAAGGAAACTAACTCTTTTAAAATCTCTGTCATTTGTGGCTATCTTTAAACTGATCCTATATATCTGCTAATGGTATTACTACTCCTTTTCAATTTTGCATGTGTCTTAATTAATTGTTATGGTGTAACTAACTTTTTAGATAAGAAAAACAACGGTTTATAATGACCAATGGGTCAGTTTGATTACTCCCAGAAAAGCTTTTAAATTATAGTGACTTGATGGTCGCATGGAGAACCTGGAGCTTATCGACCCAAGTTGGACTAATGAGGGCATTGAAAAAATACTTAAAAAACTTGATACATCAAAAGACGGGCTTTCAACAAAAGAGGCCAATAACAGGATCTCTAAATACGGGTATAACGAGCTCCCTGTTACAAAGAAGGAATCTAACTTTAAAAAATTCTTAAATCAATTCAAAAATAATCTTATCATTGTTTTATTAATTGCAGGTATTTTGTCTATTGCCATTGGCAACTTAAAGGACTCAATCGTCATTTTTTTAGTCATAGCTGTAAACGGCATTATGGGATTCTTGCAGGAGTACAAGGCTGACAAGGCCATTGAAGTCCTAAAGGCCATGGTCCAATCAAAAGTAGTTGTCATAAGGGATGGCGAAAAGAAAGAGATCCCTTCAAGAGAGCTTGTGCCAGGTGACATAATCAGCATAGAGGACGGGGATAAACTTTCTGCCACTGTTAGATTAATTGAGGCAATTAATCTTCAGGTCGATGAGTCATCCCTCACAGGGGAAAGTTTTCCTGTATCCAAAGCCGTTGATTTGAAGTCTGGTGAAGGCTATCCAAACACTGCCTTCATGGGGACTGTTATCACAAGGGGAAGAGGTGTGGGCGTAGTCATACTGACTGGGAAGGACTCACCCATTGGGAAGATTTCAAGCCTCATATCCATGGAAGAAAGAGGCAGCACCCCACTAGAAAAGAGTATAGATAATCTTGGTAAGAAACTAGGCGTTCTTTCTATTGCATTTAGTTCACTCCTATTCATTTCTGTATTGATTAGAGGGCTTCTAATACCCATCCCATTGAAAGATGCCTTGGTAGAGTCGGCTCTCACAGCAATTAGTTTTGCAGTTGCCACAATACCTGAAGGCCTTCCTATAGTTGTCCTTGTGACTTTAGCCATAGGGACCCAGATACTTGCCAAAAACAATGCAATTGTAAGAAAACTTGCCGCAGTTGAGGCACTAGGTACGACGACATTCATATGTACAGATAAGACAGGAACACTCACAATCAACAGGATGAGCGTTGTGGGCGCCTATATTAACAATGAATTTTTAGGGCCTGAAAAAGTTGATCCAAAAAAACATGAGATTTTTTTTAAAATAACTGAGCTCTGTAACAATGCATGTATCAAATGTGAAGGTAGCGATTTAGAAGCTATAGGGGATCCGGTAGAGGCGGCACTAAAGGTGTTTGCAAAGAGTAGAAATTATCAACCTAATAAAATTGAAAGGATTAAAGAAAATCCCTTTGATTCTGAAAAGATGATGATGTCTGTCCTAATAAATGAGGATGGAAAGAAGACCACATGTATCAAAGGTGCGCCAAGGGTCATTGTTCACCGCTCAAAGTATTCACTTATCAATGGAAAACTTCACTTACTTTCTGAAAAAGAGAAGGATGACATAATTCTCAAAAATCGTGAGTACGCCGCCCAAGGGCTTAGAGCAATTGCACTTGGATATACAGAAGGAGACAGTGAAGATGACATCATATTTGTCGGTTTAGCGTTCTTTAAAGACCCGTTAAGGCCTGAAGTAAAGGACGCAATAGCGCTCTGTAAAAAGGCAGGGATTAAGGTAGCAATGATTACAGGGGACCAGAGAGAAACTGGCCTTTCAATTGCTAGGGAAGCTGGCATACTTGACAAGGAAGGCATGACTCTTTCAGGGAAAGAGTTGGATGAGATGCCGCAGGAGGAGTTTGCATCAATTGTAAAGGATGTCGTTGTTTATTACAGGGCCAGCCCGTTTCACAAGGTGAAGATAATTGAAACCCTAAAGGAGGCAGGTGAGGTGGTGGCGGTCACAGGCGACGGCGTAAATGATGCACCTGCCCTAAAGATGGCAGACATCGGTGTTTCAATGGGGCTTATTGGGACTGATGTTGCAAGGGAAGCATCAAATATGATCCTGATGGATGATAATTTCAACACAATAGTCACAGCAATAAGGGAAGGGAGAAGGATATATGACAATATTAGGAAGTTCTTAAGATTCCAGCTCTCAACTAATATAGGTGCCATAATTCTAATGTTTACTGCAATTATGACAGGCGCACCTTTGCCGCTTTTGCCTGTACAGATCCTCTGGATAAACATCATAATGGACGGGCCGCCAGCAGTCACTCTATCAATGGAATCATTCCACGAGGGATTGATGGAAAGGCCGCCTAGAAAGAAAAACTCCCCAATACTAAATAAACCCCTTTACCTTTCAATGTTTATAGGTGGTGTAGCAATGGGTTTAGGGACATTCCTTCTCTTTACCCTAATCGGAGGCACAATAGAGCATGCAAGGACAGCGGCATTCACCCTGTTTGTTTTATACCAGCTTTTGAATGTTTTAAACTGCAGGTCATTTGACCAGTCAATAACCCAAATTAAGTTCTTTGAAAACAAAGGCCTGATAATTGCAATTGCTGCATCATTTGTTCTGCAGATTGGTGTCGTTTATATACCGTTTCTCCAGGAATTCTTCCATACGGTCCCGTTATCCTATAGGGACTGGGCCATAATAACTCCAATAGCATTTTCAATACTTTTGGTGGATGAGGCAAGAAAATACCTTATCAGGGATTAGAGGTATATATCAACATCCTCATTTGAAAGAAATGTTAGGGCCCTATCGTCCTTTAGTATCCTAAAAGGCATATCCTTCATATTTTTCCCAATGCCTTCCTTTTCATTTATTGTATTCAGAAACACGACTAGGGGATTGGAAAAATGTCTGGGCCTTAGCGTATAGATCCTATCGCCCTCAATATAACTCTCTTTATATTTGGAGACAAAACTATTATAATGTGCACGATCAAAAATCTTTGGCCCATAATGTTTTACCATTGGGGAAAGGGCATACTTTTCTATCTCAAAGACTATCCCTGAAAACTCTCCTTTTTTGAAAAGGCCGTATGAAAGCGGCTTGAAGTCATTCTTTTCAAGGAGAGAAAACATGTATTTTGCGCTTTTTCTTAGCTGCGGGTATATGATGTCATCAAGCATGTTGCCCTCAAAGAGGATGACATAGACCTCTGATTCGGGGAATCTTTTTACAAATGGCCTTCTCTTTTTGTGGAAGTATTCCACAGAAGGGGATTCTAAGAAGAGCCTAGAGTGGTGTATGAACTCACAGAGCCTTTCCA
Organism: Candidatus Methanofastidiosia archaeon; assembly: GCA_012799835.1. GTDB lineage: Archaea > Methanobacteriota_B > Thermococci > Methanofastidiosales > Methanofastidiosaceae > Methanofastidiosum. Next base: position 5,341 of record JAAZKM010000002.1, on the reverse strand, counting down.
AAGACAGGGAAGATGCAACATTTCTTTTCGGATCAACTGGGTCAATTACTATTAGCGGATCCTTAAACTCCTTTTTACTTCCTTTATTTTTGATATCAATATACTCCCCGTACTTCCAGTCTGCTGCGTTTTTAAGGACATTTTCAAAGCTCTTGTAATGGATTGTAAGGATCTCGCATAGGTAGCCTGCAAATCCCTGGATCTTCTGCTCAGATGAATATACGCCGACACCTTTCATGAACTGCTTTAACAGGCGCACATCATTCCTTAGATCCCCAATGTTTTCCTTTACAAATCTTGTGTGATGGGGTGTCCTGTCTACTGCTGTTATGATCTCAACTGAGTCATAGCACGGGACGACATCTATTTTGAACTCCTTGAATCTGTTTATGGTGTAGGGGTGATTTGCATATGCGGTCTCTGATGTGAATCCCTCCAACTCAATCTTTCCTAGCTCTAATCCCATTCTTTTTAACTCTTCTAGGGGAGTTGATTTATCAAAGACGATGAATATATCTAGATCCCTGTCATTTGATATCCAGGTATCCTTTGCAATTGAGCCAACAACTTCGACCCTTGCCTTTAATTTCGTTTTAGAAATCTTTTCTGTCAGATGTTCTACTATCCTAGTCGTTACAAAGAGTACTTCCTTCTTCTCTTTATCACTGGGAACTATTTTCCTTAGAACATCTGCCCTTATCTTAGAAAACATTATACGCTCTTTAACTTAAATTCTTTTAAAGTTTCGTATATGGGCCCATGCGGCGTTAGGGTGCTTTTCTTAAAATTTATTTTTGTTATAAGCTCACTGCCAAACTCATGCTCCCTATGCGTATCAAGCAGGTTTAGAAGGGATTTCTTGTTTAGGGAGCTTTTGATCCGTGAGACTGTAAGGTGAGGGACAAACTTTCTGTCCTCTTTAAATCCAAGCGTCTTTAATGTATCATCAATTTCCCTTTGGATATAGACTATTTCTGGAGCGTGCATACCTATCCAGACAACCCTAAGATCTGAAATATTAGGGAAAAAACCAGTTCCCTTTAGAGTGACCTCAAAGGAATGGTAATCAGAAAGCGTTTGTGAAAGGGACTCTGCTACCCTATTGTATGTAGTTTCTCCGATATCCCCAAGAAACTTCAAAGTCAGGTGAAGATTTTCTCTCTCAACAATCTTCATCGGGCATGCAGTGTACTCTAAATTTGTCTGAAAAGCCCTAATCTTATCTAATAATTCTTTTGAGGTGATATCCATTGAGATAAAACTTCTCATTTATTCTTCTCCACTGGCATCTTCTCCCACGGGAATATGATCCATCTATCTGTGTTGAAAACAGCGTAATCGGGCTTCACTTGGGATATTGGTTTTGAAGCGATAACTGCAACTCTAAGCTCCTTTGGGAAAAGCCTCTCTATATACTCTTTAATTGCTACAAGCGTTCCGCCCGTATCTAAAACGTCATCCACAAGGAGGATCTTTTTTCCAGAGATATCCTCTTCCTTCAAATGCATAGTGATCTTTGGCTTGTCATCCCTAACCCCTATGTCCTTGTAGTATTTTGCCTCTATTAGTAGAAGGCGTTTGTCATCAAAGATGTGGGATATCCTAACTGCCGGTATCAATCCCCCCCTAGCAATACCGACAATAACGTCAAAATCATAGTCCCTTTTTATGGCATCACACATCGTCCATATAGCTTCATCTACTTTACTCCACTCAAGATATATGATGTCCATAAAATCACTTATTTTAAAAATAAGCTCAAGAACTTTTCACCAGGGTACGTTATAGAATAGATATCCTCTTCTTTCCTGATGAGATTTGTGTTAACAAGCACCCTCAAGTTTCTTTTTACCTCAGCCTCATCGATTTCTAAAAACTCAGTTATCTTCTCTAGCTTTTTTTCTTCGTCTAGAAACTCTAGGATTTTTATTTTGAGTCTCGTCATACCATTATCTGGAAATTTATAGACTCGCATGAGGGATAAAATCTTTGACATCTCAATTCCTTTCGGTGTTAGGAAATATTCTGTGGAATAACCTACCTCATTTTCTTTGATCATCTGGGACATCAATCTTTTCGATAAAAGATCATTTATCGCAGAATTTAATGTCTTAGAATCGCCAACTCCTTCCTTCTCCAGGTCATCATAAGTTCTAAATGAAAGCTTTAGAGACTTTATGATTTGCATCTCTGTTCTTGTAAGAACGCTTGATTCATCTATTACTTCCACTCTACTATAAAAGCATTCCAAACTTATAAAACTTACTAAGCTATTTCAATAGGAGTCCTCTAGCTCTTCCCCCTCTATCCTGAGCTGCTCCTCGTCTTCCTCAACTGCATCTGGAGGTATCTTTCCCATCTTTATGACAAAGTCAGAAGTATTTTGAAGGGCTATAGAAAATCCGGGTTCTGCACCTATGACAATTGTTTCCTTTCCATGCTCCTTTGCCTTAGCAAGTATGGGGACAAAATCTGCATCCCTTGTAGCAATTGCAACGGTGTTGATGTTGTCGTTATATATTATGTCCATTGCTTCAACACCCATCCTAACATCAATATCGCCCGTAACAACGATTGCATCAAAACCCTGATTTGCAATCGCCTCAATAAGGCCGTGGGGTGCAAACTGATTCAAAAGAACTTTTCCAATCCTAATGTCCCCCATATCCTCTAATATTTTTTTGATATCATCTAAATTAATGTCAAACTCTTTCCTTAAGATATTGGGCCCGTCGATTAATAGGCCTATCATCCTATCGTCCTTCCTCTTTTTACGAGAAATAGAGCCCATGTAACGACTAAAACCTTTCCCAACACTAGTGATTGATTTAAATCTTTTTGCCATTACTAACACCTACAATTGCAACAAATATATATTATTATAACAAAAAAATAAATGCCTCTAGAGTTTTTAAATTTATCCAATTACCTTCCAAATCGCCTGTTCCTTCGCTGAAAATCCCTTATTACCCTTAAAAAGTCAATTTTTCTAATGAGCGGGAAGTAAACGTTCAAAAAAAAGAGCTCTGAATATGCAGACTGAAATAAAAGGAAATTACTGAGCCTTACCTCCCCACCCGTCCTTATGATGATGTCTGGATCGGGAAGGCCTTTAGTGAAGAGATTTTCACTTAATAGCTTGGCATCTATCTCATCAGGGCTGATGATGCCGCCGTTACAACCATCAAGTATTCTCTTTATTGCCTCTATAATCTCCATTCTCCCGCCATAAGCGATGCAGACATTTAGGGCCATATTGTTAAAATTCTCCGTTGCCGACTCCCCCTCCTGTATCGCAAGCCTTACATTTTCAGGCAGCATCGAAATATTGCCTATGGCCTTTACCCTCACCCTATTCTCAATTATTTTTTCATTTGTTGCAACTTCCTTGAATCTCTGTTCAAACATGTCCATGATGTGCTTGACCTCATCATCGTCCCTATTGAAGTTTTCAGTTGAAAAAGCGTATAAAGTTACAACTTTGATCCCTATTTCATTGGCCCATTCCAAAAATTCTTCAACTTTTTTCATACCCATGTCATGACCATAGTATGCTGGGAGCCCCTTTGAAGCAGCATATCTTCTATTGCCATCCATTATAAGGCCTACATGGCGTGGGACCCTATCCTCCATTATTTCGCTAATGAGCTTATTTTCATAGACCCTATAAGTAGGCCTAAGGATAAAATCCGGTATGTTTTTCGATAATGAGGATATGAACATAGTAATCTATCATTTTCTATATTTTTTCAATAACTCAACATAGAACTCGGCATTTTTTCTTATCCTCTCAATAGCCCTCTCATCAGTTCTCTTTATGACCATTGCAGGAACACCAACAGCAATCGAGTTATCAGGGATTTCCATGTTTTCACTTACAACTGCACCAGCACCAATAATGCAGTTGTTTCCAACTCTAGCTCCGCTAAGAACTGTTGCATTTATACCAATTAAAACAGTATTTCCTATAACTGCCCCATGAACAACTGCACAATGACCTATAACGACATTGTCCCCAATAATCGCAGGCTTTTCCACATCAGTGTGAACCACGGCATTATCCTGAACACTGCTGGCTTCACCTATCTCTATCCTTTCAATATCCCCTCTTAAAACGGCAAACGGCCAGATGCTTGAGTTTTTTCCAATCTTCACCTTGCCGTTAACAAATGCCTTTTCATGGACAAAAGCCTCTGGGTGAACCTCCATCTCGCTAGGTATCATAAATTTAATCGGAAATGATTTAATATAAATCTTTTGTTATATAATTTAATGGACATAGACGAGCTTAAGGAAAGGATAAACAGGATACGAAAGGAAATAGGGCAGGATGTTTCCACCACCCCAAGAATAAAATGGATTAAGGATGGTGACGTCCTAATTATATGCGGGTATTCTAGATCAGATAAATCAATGCTTATAGGGCCAGGCGGCTGGATTTCGGGTAAGCTAAGTGAGGAGATCGGAAAGCCAGTTACAGTGATTGAGAGCACAGAAGAAGTTGTGAGTGAGCTAAAACTTTTGGAGTCGCTAAATGTGATAGAAAAACTCCTAAAAAAAGCCACTGGTCAAAATAAGGATATCCTTGAGTTTTTTAGGGATTACATCCAGAACAAGAGAAAGACCATTGATAAGGACATCACTGTCGCTGTCTCGTATTCAGGCGGGTCAGACAGCACGGCAACACTTTATTTGCTAAAAGAAATGGGTTTCAATGTTGTTGCACTTACCTATTATCCTTCTGATATCATTGTTCCAAAGAGGACAAGAAGCATAATCCAAAATGTCATAACAAAGCTTTCCATACCTCATGAGTATATCAGTGGCGATATCTCTACTATTGTAGAGGGTGCGCTTGAAGGCAGATACCATCCTTGCGGGAGATGCCATAAGCACATGGAGGAAGTGATAATAGAAGCCACAAAAAAAAGGGGCATATCTGCCATAGCTTTTGGCGATTTGCTTCCAACTGGCGCAGGGACTATATCCATAAAAAATCGCATGATTAGGATTAATCTCCCTTCCCTACTGGCCCTAAAAAAGAAGGACATGAAATACCTGTCTGGAAGGATAGTAGGTTACGAATCCCCTGGATTTGGGTGCCCGCTATTAAAAGAAGTTCACAGGCTGCACCCATCAAAGAAATACTTCACAGCCCACAGAGTCTTACGGGAGGTGCGGGCCGGGATTTTGGAGTCAAATGAAGGGCTCGTTTCCCTTAGGAGCATTTTCAGATTTGAGGGGGATTAGCGGTGGATCTTTCCATTATATCTAGCTATTTTGCCTTGGAAAACAAAGAGGACCTCACTAAGAAAGAAATTGAAGAATCCAGAGCTGATTT
>JAAZKM010000101.1 GCA_012799835.1 Candidatus Methanofastidiosia archaeon | reverse complement strand
TTATTTTTGTATTATAAGAATAATACAACAAATGCTAAAAAGATAATAAAAGATAATAAGTTGAGAGTTTATCCTCTTTCACTAATTATGTTTTTATTCACACTAGCATCATTCTTTATGTATGCTTTTCCAGTAGTATTTCTATTAATATTAGGAATGTCCATACCTACAATCATACTATATATTTTATCTAAAGAGTACATTGGAACAAAAGTAAACTTTGCTTTTATGTATATAGGGCTTATAATAATCCTCCTATCATTTCTTTTGCTTTCTGTTCCAACAGTTACAGCTACAAATGATACATTAATTGATTATTCAAATCAGATAAAAGAATTCTTTAAGCTTGCCTATTTGAAAAAGTGAATCATACTCGTCTTCAAATGAGGCTTTATTCCAGTTTGCCTACCATAAATAGATATTTTTCCTTCTTCAATACTTTTAAAAATAGAATTGATTGATTTTTTTGAATCAAGAATAAAGTAAGAAGATCCAAGTTCCTCAGCAAAGTGTGAATCAGATCCAGCTACTCCGGGAATATTGTTAATTTTCGCATATGTTTTAGCTAGTTTATTGTGATTGGACATTATTGTTCGGCTATTGAACACTTCAATGGCATCAATTTCATCTTTTACAGAATTTATTGCGTGCCCAATCCCTTTTCTAAATTTATCAAAAGGATGAGGTGCAATTATAAATCCTTTTTTTCCATAAGATAAAGTTTCTTCTAGTGTTAAATGTTTAGGTATTTCTTCTTCTATATTTAATACTATAATCTCTCCAGAATCAGTTAGTACTTCTTGGCCAACTATTACTTTTATGGGCATGTCTTTTTTTTCAGCTAGATTTCTTGTTTCGATCCCTCCTTTTGTAGAGTTGTGATCAGTGACAGAAATAACATCTAGATTGTTTGTAATTGCATTTTCTAAGATATCCATAGGTTTCATATTCCCATCTGGAGAATGGTAAGAATGAATGTGAAAATCTAATTTTATTTTTCCCATAAACAAATCTATTTAATTAAATATAAAAAATTAACTTATATTAGAAAATCAAACTAGTAAATGTTTTAAGTCAGTAAGACAAGCTATGTCTAATGCTTAAAATACTTGTCGTTGAAGATGAAGTTGAGCTTCTTGAACTTTATGATTTGATACTTAGTAAAAACTATAAAGTCTTTACTACCGATAGCGGTAGAGAAGCTATCAAAATAATTGATAGGGAAAATCCCAAAATATTAATTGTCGATATAAGACTTCCTGACCTATCTGGAATTGAAGTTACAAAATATGCAAAGGCAAAGAATCCCGATGTTATTGTAATTGGAGTCTCAGCGTACAGGGAAAGATTCAAAGAAGCAATTGACGCAGGGGCGGCTACCGTTATACAAAAACCTTTTTTAATAAAACAAATTCATGAGGTAATTGAAGACTTACTTCATAAAAAACAGTAATCTTTTTATATTATACTATTTTTCTACATTTTGATTATTATGTCAGGAAAAATTGCAAATCCAGGTCCTTTGGGACTTGCAGCGTTTGGTCTAACCACCCTTATTTTAAACTTTGTCAATGCAGAAATCATTCCTGCTGAAAGTATAGGAATGGTTTTACCTATGGGCTTATTTTATGGTGGTGCATGCCAAATATATGCCGGCATGTGGGAAATGAATAAAGGCAACACATTTGGTGCTACAGCATTTACATCATATGGCGCATTTTGGCTTGGACTTTCACTTATGTTTTTATTACAATATGTTGGAATTATTTCACCTGTGCCAAAAGCAGGGCTTGCAATTCTTTTGGGTGCATGGGGACTATTTACGGCTTATATGACTATTGCTACTTTAAAGAAGCCTAAGGCACTACAAGTAGTGTTCATTTCTTTGACAATATTGTTCTTCCTTTTAGCTATAGGGCAATTTAATCCCATTGTACACATTATTGCAGGATATGAAGGTATATTCACAGCATTGTCTGCATTGTACTTGTCTGCAGCAGAAGTTATCAATGAAACATTCGAAAGAAAAGTCCTTCCAATTGGTGAATAGATTTATATATTATTTTTC
>JAAZKM010000009.1 GCA_012799835.1 Candidatus Methanofastidiosia archaeon | reverse complement strand
GAAGTTTTAAATTATTTAAGAAAAATTCTTTTATTGAAAATTTCTCCTTCTTTAGGTTAGATTTTAGAAAAAGAGGCAACCAGTGATGAAATGACAATTTTATTTAAACAAGCTGAACTCTTTGACACACCATTTTTAGAAAAATTACTTAAAAGGTTTATTGAGATACAAGCTCAATTAAGAAGAACACCTATTCCCACTTTGCCTTTTGAATTAGGCATAAGTGAAGAATTATAACTAATCTATTGCCGGGTGGTGTAATGGTAGCACGCCACGCTCTGGACGTGGAAATTGGGGTTCGAATCCCTGCCCGGCAGCTTATTAATCATTTAATATTATGATTTTATCAGATAGAGACATACAAAAAGTAATTAAAAACAATCAGCTTGTTTTTAAACCTAAATTAAATCCTAAGCAAATAGGACCAGCTTCAATTGATTTAAAATTAGGACCAATTTTTAAAAAATTCAATATTTCTAAACAATGTATCCTAGATACAAAAAAAGAATTACCAGATAAGGATTTTATCATTACCTTAAAGGTAAAACCCAAAGAACCATTTATCCTTCATCCAAATGACTTTGTTTTAGCTAGTACGAAAGAATATATTAAAGTGCCTGATGATATAGTTTTAAAAGTTGAAGGTAAAAGCACCTTAGCTAGAATGGGAATTTTAGTTCATACAGCAGGTTTTGTTGATCCAGGATTTGAAGGGACTTTAACTTTAGAAATCAGTAATCAATCTAATCTTCCAGTAGCCTTATATGCAGATATGTATATTTGTCAAATAGCAGTAGAAAAATTATCTTCTTCAGCATTAGTTCCTTATAACAAACGGAAAAAGTCCCTTTATTCTAAATCGCAAGGACCAAAGATAGCAAAAACTAATAATCTATTTGATTAAAGGCTAAAACCATAGTATAATTTATTTATTCCGCGGTAGCTCAATGGTAGAGCGGCACGCTGTTAACGTGATGGTTGTAGGTTCGAATCCTACCCGCGGAGCTTATAAAAAAACAGAGACTTTTGGTCTCTGTTTTTATTAAATCATAGTTTTTTTGTATTTATAAAATCCTTTTAATAATTGTTATCTTACTTCTCCAATGATTACTACATAATTCTTGCCATATTCCTTAGCGCATTTAGGATAAGTAGTATACCACATATACCATTTTTTTTATACCCATTCCTTTACTATTAGTATTTTCTTCAAAATCCTTACACCATTTTCCTGTTTCTTTTAAATCACCTTCATATACCTTACCGAAGAATTTTCCAGAAAGCACAGTATTTCTTAAACGGGGGATCTCTTTATCTACTGGCAAATAGATATCCATATTCCATTTTGAAGTATGGTCAGAAAGCACCATATTATCTTCAACTGTTGATCTATTATGTGAGTCAGGGAGGAGAAAAATTAGAACATGTTTTAAAAGAATTTCAAAGGTTTTTATTGATTAAAGCTTTTTTAAATAAGTCCATGTCAATATTGACAAATTATTAACAAACATGTATAATAACATGCCTAACCAGTAATATTTTATTTTCAATACTTAAACCCAAGTATTGGTTTTAAAGAGATAAAACTAATACTTATTTTATTAGTTAAAAGAATAGATATGTTTAGTAAGAATTTCTGGAAAAATGTTGTTTTGTTTTCTCTGATTTTACTTGTTTTATTAATGGCTACAGGAAGATCAGTGGTTGCTTATAATGGAGAAAACCCTTATGTAATTAAAAAACATTCAAGTGAGGCAGATGTAATGCGCTCTGCTATTTTAATTTATTCAATACCAGAAAAGGATTCTGCTGTGCTTAAAGGTTATCTTCAGGACATAAATAACCTTGTCAAAATATTAGAATCTCACTGGAATGTTAATATTCAGGTTAAGGATTATAAAGAAGCAAGAAATATGAATTTAAATAATTATTCATATTATATCTTGATTGAATTGAATCGTGAAAAAGAGGCAATAGATTATTTTTTTAAGATTACAGAAAAACCTGATATAAAAACTATATGGATTGGCTGGGGAGTTGGGCAAATATTTTCAGAAAATATAAATCATGAATCTATAAGTCATATAACTTACAAAGATGTAGATTTTGATATAGATAAATCTTTTGCTGTTTTTGGATCTTTGCCTAAGGAACAGGAAAAGTTTCAAACCTTAGCAACCTATACTAAAAAAGATGGCACTGTTTTGCCCTTAATCAGTATCTATAATGAAAGGAATATATTAATGCCTTTTAGTTTACCTAATTATTATGAAATATATTCTTATACATTGCCTTTCTTAGATACTTTTCATTATCTTCTTGGACATCATGAGAATGAGAAAAATTACGCATTAGTTCGCTTAGAGGATGTTAATGCGCATACATATAGAAATCCAAGAAAATTAATTAGGGCTTATCAATATCTTAAAAAAGAAAATATTCCTTTTCATATTGCTTTGATTGCAAGATATCTTAATCCAAAAGAAGGGATTGATTTAGATGTTAGTTCGTCTAAAAAATTCCTTAATACCTTGAAACAGATCATATATCATGAACATGGGTATTTAGTTCAGCATGGCTATACACATCAAACAGGAGATGGGGTTAGTGGTATTGATTATGAGTTTTGGAATCCTGAAACAGAAGAACCTTTAGCTGAGGATTCTGTGGAGTTTGTTCAACAAAGAATTTTAGAAGCTCGGAAATTAATGGTTCAATCTGGTTTAATAGAGCCGGATATTTGGGAAACACCTCATTACGCTCAGAGCGATATTGACGATGGTATTTTTAATGATAATTATCCTATCCGATATGAACATATAGCACATATTGGTTCTCTTCCTTTTGCAATCAGTGTTGATAAAACTATTTTTATGCCAGAAAACCTTGGTTTTATAGAATCTGGGATTGATGAATTAGAAGACAAGAAAGCATTGCTTGAACAATTAAATACATTTGAAGATCCAATAGCTTCTTTCTTCTGGCATCCTTGGCGTGATATTCGTGAATTGAAAATGTATACAACATTAGTAGAAGATTATGGTTTTGAATTTGTTTCTGTATATGATTTGCTAGAAAAGGTTGAAGAGGTATCAGTTATTCACCCGGTGACAGGAATTACTAAGGGAATAGATTTTGGAGATATTACTCTTTATTTCTTATTCTTCTCTTTTATTGGTGGGAGTATTATCTATATTAGAAACGTGATGAAGGTTAGAAAACATCTAAACATGATAAATAAATATGATTTATCATTAGAGCAACTTGAGGATTTTGCTAAACTAAAAAATGTTCCTTTACCTAAATTAGGAATATTTATTCCAGCTAGAAATGAAGGATTAGTGATTGCTAATACATTAAAACGAATATCTAAAATTGATTATCCAAAAGATAAATTTAAAGTCTATATAATAGTTGATGAGCGAGAATTAGAAGATAAAGTAGAAAGAATAACTAAAGAAGTAGCTCAAGAGACTTTACAAAAATTACATCTTGAATACAATCAAAAATTCATAAAGGTTATTGAGGTTCCTAAATGGTATAGTGGGGTTTTCCAAGACAATACAAAATCATATGCTAGGTCTACAAAAGGCCGGGCTTTAAATTATTGCTTACAAAAGATAGAAAAAGATAACATTGATATGATTGGGATTTTAGATGCTGATGGTCGCTTGCACCCAAATGTATTAAAAGAAGTGGCAATGAAACGATTGCAATGGAAT
>JAAZKM010000100.1 GCA_012799835.1 Candidatus Methanofastidiosia archaeon | reverse complement strand
TTTATACAAATTTTGCAATCCAATCAACAATTTTATTTCTCTGACATGTATTTTTTACCTACTAAGACCAAAGGCTAAAATGCAAATTCCTATACTATGAACTTATTTTCCCTTTCATTTCTGCTATCAACAATATCACCTACAAATTAAATAATATTATTTTTCTTGTGATTTTCACAAACATTCTTCCTTTGTATAGAATATTTTATAACACCAATAAATTGACTTTTAATGTCTTTCGGATTTGTTCCTCAGATATACTTTTACAAACTAAAAGCAATCACAATAAGAATTATCTCTTAGAAATACTATCTAGTTCATTAATTTTATTTTGAAAATACTTTGGATGCAATTCAAACAAATAATGACTCATAATTTCTTCCCATTTTTGTTGACTTGTATCAATTACAACATTTTCAATCTTAATATCATCTGATAGACAATTAGGACAGAAACTAAATTTAAATTGTGGATTGCTACTTTGTTAATCTTTCTCAATCATTTCATATGGTAGGATTAATTCTTGATTTGGACTACATTTACAAGTAATTTTGGAAAATTTAAATTGCTTTTGATTAGACTCTTTTCTGCTTGGTGCCAAATCTTCTCTTATAAGTTTCAGCGTTTTTTCCAATGCAATATATTGCTCTTTTAATCCTTCTTCTAAGATATTAGAAAGTTCATTATGTTTAATTCTCGAATTATTAATTGTAAACAACTTTGAATTTTTGCTTAGGTGATTAATCACTGTACTTTGAGATAAGAAATGCTGATGAATAATCTCATTTCTTATTTCTCGTATTCTTTTTTGGTTATTAGAGTTGGCACCATTAATTATCTCTCTTAATAAATAATCTGCATCAAACTTTTTCTTTACAGCCTTTAAAAAATTGTTCCTTTCCAAATACTTCTTATTTAATTTTAGTTTTTTAATCTCACTTTTTTTGCTAGTTACCTTATTATTGGTTAAACTCCAAGATTCGTCTTGTTCTTGCACAAAATATTTCTTAGGTGCTAAATTAATTTCTAAATAAGGATTCAATATTTGAAATAAATGTTCCCAAAATGAACTTATTCTAAAAATTGCATTTTCAGCATTATAGTTCATAACTTCATAGGAGATACTTGTTGATTGCACTAACGCTATATAGTAAGTCGTAGCAACTGTAATTTCTCTTTCTAGATATATTTTTAATTCATTAATCAATTTACCAAAAAATAAATCTGTATGAGTAAAATTTCCTTCCTTAAAAGGAACATTAAGTATTATTTTTGATAATTTTTTTATCTCATTTTCCTGAATTGCTTTGATATTATCATCCATTGGATAAAAAGTTGATATCATATTTTCCTCCTGTTGTGAGTTCAGAATTTATTGCAATATATTGTCAATAAATTAATTCCACATTTACGAAACTACCCCCCTCTCTCAAATAGTTCAATATATAGTAAAGAGCCTTTTTATTATCTAGTACATTGCTGTTGATTAATCAATAACTTCTTTAGATTGCTAAACACTACTTCTTCAAAGCCCCTTATATTCAATACTTGTTCAAAGGTAGAATATACTTCTGGTAATTTATCAGGGGTTATCATCTGTTTTCTAAAATCAGTAAATGGTCCGTCAGTTTCTATGAGGATTCTATCAAATGGAATATTCTTAATTATAGTTAGTCCTCTTTTACTTTGTAGCATCTTACTATTTACTGAAAAATAGTATCCCCTATCAACAATATCTTTAACTTTTTCTATCTTTCCTGTATACCAATGAAATACTGCAAATTTCACTTTATGTTTTTTAAGAATATTAATTACATCAACTTCTGCATTTCTTGAGTGAATTGACAAAATTTTATTATGTTGTCCAGCCCTCTGGGCAATGTAATCAAATACTTCAATTTGTTCTGCTTTATGAATAACAAAATCCCTTGAAAAATCTAGCCCAACTTCCCCAATATACTTGGTAGTATCAAAATATTTATCAAAAATCCTTTTATTAAACTTATCTGTACCAGCAAACTGTGGGTTATATCCGAGTGCAAACTGCACAAATTTAGACTTTTTAAAACTACTGATACATTTTTCATATATTTCAGGCAAATTTGTCACACCTAATGCATAAATCCTGTTATTATTATAGTAATTATATTTTTCATAAAAGTCTTTGTAATAATCTATATGAACGTGAAAATCTATAAGATTCATTATTTAGCAACTTCCTCTACCTTTTTATCAATTCCTAAATACTCCATTAAACCTCCATCGATTCTGTAATCTTCGACCTGTATCATTTCAAATATCTCTTTCATACTCTCAACATATACTCTTTTATATTTATCAAGTTCATCTTTTGATAATATACCGTGCTTTAGTAAAATATAATTTAAATAATTCTCATCATTTTGGTTATCTAAAAAATTCTTTAAACTTAATAATACAGCCCTAAAATCACTGGCTTTTCCATCAAAATTGTCATACTCACTAATAAAATCTTGGGATAATGAATAATTAGGATTATAATATGAAGTCTCATCATATTTAATTTTGTTCATAGATGCTTTCCTAATTATACAAGGATAGCAATACCCACAATTTTGAGGTGGTGCAATTCCATCATATCTAGATTGGCAAGGATGAGAACAAGATATTGTATCTTTTGCATATTCCTTAAAAACAGGATTATCAGCAAACTCTTCAACTATTTCTCCTTTAGTCATCGTTGCATAAAAGTTCATTACATTATTATTAACACCTATATCTATTAATAATTTA
>JAAZKM010000099.1 GCA_012799835.1 Candidatus Methanofastidiosia archaeon | reverse complement strand
TACAATAGAAATACATATGTATAAGACAAATGACGCATTAGCTCTAGATCTTGAAAATGGCGATTTAGATGTCTACTACAAATATGCTGGTAGTTATCCTTACTCTAATATACAAAAACTAATTGATACTGGAAAATATGATACCATTAAAAAAATGAATGTTGGTTTAATATTCCTTGGAATGAACTTACAGAGACAACCAATGTCTGACGTAAACTTTAGAAACGCAATATCCTACGCAATTAATTATGATGAAATAGCTAAAATTGATGCATTAGGGTACGGTACAGCACCAAATAGAGGGTTTGTTCCCCCTACAATGGAATTCTATAAAGAAACACCTAAATTGGAGTATAATTTAGAAAAAGCTAAGCAATTACTCAATGAAGCTGGCTACAAAGATAGCAATGGAAATGGAATCTTGGAAACTCCTGACGGAAAAGATATTAAACTAATTATGCTTCTCCGTCCAGAATATGTCCGCTCTGGGGAGCTAGTACAAGATTATCTAAAGAAAGTTGGAATTGAAATTACTTTAAAATCTGTCGACTCAAGCACATGGATATCCCTAAAAGACAAATACTATTATGATCTTACAATAACAAGAACAACACCTTGGGGAATGCTAATGCATGCACAGTGGGGATCAGGGTACTTTGATTCAAGGAGAACAGGAGAAGGGGTCTTGCACAATCTCAATAATCCAGAATTTCTAAAAATTTGCGATAATATTTTATCTACAACAGATTCTGGTAAATTGAAAACATATGCATATGATTTACAAGACTACTACTCAGATAATTTACCTGGCATAACCTTATACTGGAACGAGAATATAACCCCCTACAGCAAAAAATACAGCGGATGGTATGTAGATCCTTTGTTTGGAATCTACAACACAGAAACTTTCTTAAATCTTCAGAAGGCATCATAATGAATTGGTCGGAAGAGTGGAATAGTTCAATTAAAGAATCAAGCTATCTAAGGATACTAAATGAAAAAGGTATCTCTAACAATGATTTTTGGAAAAATTTGGACTATTATGATGAGCTCATGAAGTATTCCGGATATCCTGGAAAAGTTTTAGACAGGATATCTACTTTTATTTTTTCTGATGATGTATTACTTGATGTTGGGTCTGGAACTGGTGCACTTGCGTTACCTCTTTCTAAAAAAGCTAATAAATTGATAGCTTTAGATCCTTCTTCATATCAACTTAATATTTTAAAATCCAAAGCAGAAGCCGATAAATGTGATAATATTGTGTATATAGAGAAAGAATGGAAAAAGGTGTCTGAAGACGAAATTGGACATGTAGATTACTCTCTTGCCGCATATAGCTTCTTTGAAGATGATATTTGCCCTTTTCTTGAAAAATTAATACATGTGGCTAAAAAAGGTGTTTTTTTAGTTTTTAGAGCAGGGAGAGGTGACCTTTTAAGAGAATATGCATATAATAAAAAAAACTCAGTAGATTATTTACATCTTTACAATATACTATCCGAAATGGGGTATATGTTTAATGTAGAGATTTTTAATTTTGACTATAAACTTCCTTTACCTTTTGTGTATAGGTTGTATCCATACTCAATTAAAACAGAAGATGAAATATTTAACTATTTAGATGAAAATAATAGGCTAGTAAAAAAACAAAATTCGTATGAAGTTCTTTGCCAAAGAAAAGATGCTTTGCTATATTTGATAAAATAAATTCACAAAGGGATTATATGAAAATACACTCAAAAAAAATAGCACGTTACTCAATTGCCTTGTTTGTCATTTTTTCTTTAAATTTCATTATACCTAGACTAATGCCTGGAGATCCCATCACAAATCTTTTAGGTGAAGATTATGTCATGACTGAAGAATCATTGCAAGAATTGAGAGAAAAAATGGGACTTGATGAATCCCTTCCAATACAATACCTTAATTACTGGAATGGTGTATTTAGATTTGACTTTGGATATTCTTATCATTTTAAAGGACCAGTGTCTTCTATCATTCTTTCGAGAATGAAGTGGACATTAATGTTACTTATACCTTCAATATTGTTTAGTGCAATACTGGGCTCTTTAATGGGTTCGTTATCCGGACAAAAATCTTCTTCAAATTCTTTTAAAGCGCTTACATTAATAGAATTGGCTTTCTATTCAACACCTACTTTTTTCTTATCACTCATATTTTTGTATATATTTTCCTTTAAATTAGGATTATTTCCGATTAAAGGATTTTATTACTCTGGCGGCATCTTTGATATATTACACCACTTTTTCCTTCCAATAAGTATAATGACTATATTTCTTACTTCAAGAAATTACATGATTATGAGAGGTAGTGTAATTCAAGAAAAATCTAAACTATATGTAGTTTACGCAAAAGCAAAAGGATTGTCTGATAGGCAAGTTTTATTTAAACATATTTTTAAGAATGCATCTTTACCGCTTTTAACTCTACTTGCCCTTGATTTTGGATTCATTTTAAGCGGTGCATTGTTTATTGAGATAATTTTCTCAATGAATGGGATGGGGAATCTTATTTATGAAGCGTTACTTTCAAGGGATTATCCAGTTCTATATGGTTCTTTTATGATTATTAGCATAATGGCAGTTTTAGCGAATGCTTTTGTTGATTTTTTGTATGGCATAATTGATCCAAGGATAAGTGATTCTATATGACTCACCATATAGAAGAGCTTAAGAAGCTTGCAATTTCTAAGCTCAATCTTAATTCAATTGGCATTATAATTTTCTTACTTTTCCTTTTGATAGCTATTGCGGCAGGAATAATTTCACCTTATAATCCTTGGCAAAGATTTGAGCCATATACCCGGCCCAACAGTTCTCATTTTCTAGGAACAAATGATATGGGTAATGACATTCTATCTGAATTGCTATTTGGGGCGAGAGTAAGTTTAATAGTTGGATTTGGTGCATCTATAATTGCTACTATATTAGGTGTAACTGTTGGAATTGTATCTGGTTATTATCGCGGTATGATGGATGAGATTCTTATGGCCATTACAGACATATACTTAATGATCCCAAGAATACCGCTTATAATAATCCTTGCAGCATTAATGAGGCCAAACTTTTGGTTAATAATGTTACTAATAGGATTTTTGTGGTGGCCTACAACGGCAAGAGTTGTAAGATCTTCAACTATGCAAATAAGAGATACCTCTTTTATTTTGAGTGCAAAATCTTTAGGTTTTAGCGATAAACATATCATTTTATCTGAGATTTTACCAAATATAAATCATGTTATTATCCCAAAGTTTATGTTGACTATAGCATCTGCAATGTTTTCGGAGGCATCAATATCCTTTTTAGGACTAGGCGATCCTACTATGAAGAGTTGGGGCATGATGCTTAACTTTGCATTTATGAAGGGGGGCCTTATCAACGAAATGTGGTGGTGGTATTTACCACCCGGATTGTGTATCGTTGCAGTTGTTTTTTCGCTTATGTTAATAGGATTCTCACTTGAGGAGAAAGAGAACATAATGTTGGGGCTTGAGTGATAAGATGGAAATACTAGAGATTCAAGATTTAAATGTTAAATTCACTACCCCAATTGGAGAAGTTTATGCAGTAAACAATGCTTCATTTACTCTAAATACTAATGAAACTCTTGCTTTGGTTGGTGAAACAGGATGCGGTAAATCAGTCATTGCAAATACTATAATGAGACTATTGCCTCAAAATGCAGAGATCTCTGGAAATATATTTTATAAAGGAAATAATTTATTAAAAATATCTGATCGTGAAATGGAAAAAACAAGACAGCAAGAAATAGCCATAATATTCCAAAATCCTACTTTGTCATTAAATCCTTTATATAAAATTGGTGATCAGATTTCAGAACCTTTATTTGTACACAAAAAAATAAGTAAAAAGGAAGCGTTCAATAAAACAACAAAACTGCTAAAAACAATGGGATTTCAAAACCCTTCAAAATCTTATGAAATGTATCCACACCAACTATCGGGTGGCATGAATCAAAGGGTCATTCTTTCTATTTCTTTGACATTAAATCCTTCGATCATTATTGCAGATGAACCAACAAAGGGTCTTGATAATGAACTTGTTAAGGATATAGTTGAGGAATTTAAAACTGTAAATAAAATTAATAACTCTTCTCTTCTTCTAATAACCCACGATCTATCCCTTGCAAGAGAATTATCTGATAGAATTATTATTATGTATTCAGGAGATATAGTTGAAATTACGAAAACAGAGTCTTTTTTTAAAAATCCTCTTCACCCATACTCAAAGATTCTTTTAAACAGTTTACCTGAAAGAGGCTTTAATCCTCCAAAAGGCAATTCTCCCTCCATGGTTAATATACCAAAGGGCTGTAAATTTCATCCAAGGTGTCCACATAAAAAGAAAATATGCAGTGAAAAAATTCCTCCCATTTATTCTATTGATGGAGGGAATGTGAGGTGTTACTTATTTCAGTAATCGTTGATTGTGTTTCAAAATCCTATTCTTCAGGATTATTTTCTAAAAGATATGATAAAATTCTTTCAGATATATCTTTAGAAATTACAAAGAGAAAAACAGTTGGACTAATTGGCCCTTCTGGAGTAGGAAAAACAACTCTTGCAAAAATAATTATGGGATTGGAAAATCCGACTTCGGGTAAAATTTTAATAGATGGAACTGATATATGGAATGCTCCTTCAGAGGAGAGGGATACCTCCTTGAAAAAAATTAAAATGGTTTTCCAAGACTCTCAAGGTTCTTTAAATCCAAAAAAAACTATAAAGCAGTCTCTTTATGATACAGTAAATCTTATGGGATTGGACGCATCTACAAGAGAATCTTTGGTACTTGAATTACTTGATAGAGTAGGACTTTCTTCCGATATTTTTTGTAGGTATCCACACCAAATTTCTGGTGGGCAAAATCAAAGAGTGGCTCTTGCTAGAATATTGTTAGTAAAACCAGAATATGTTATTTTGGATGAACCGACTTCGGCTCTTGACATTGCAGTCCAGGCCCAGATACTTGAACTTTTGAATAATCTACAAAAAGAAAATAATTTTGGATATCTTTTGATATCACATAATATACCTTTAATTGATTTTATGTCCGATGAGATAGTCGTTTTAGATAAGGGATCAATTATTTTCCGAGGGGAAACGAAAGAATTCACTGAGTTCAACTCTTTAAAAAATAAAAATAGTTTTAAAGTTTAAAATTAGTCATAGCCACCATATATTCTATTTTTTATTAGAGAAACTTATATACGGATTAAAAACTAATTAATTGAGAGTGAGAGTATGGAAAGAGAGGTGTGGAATAGTAAAATAGGTTTCTTGTTGGCTGCCACAGGTTCTGCTATGGGATTAGGAAACATCTGGCGTTTTCCCTACATTACAGGAGCAAATGGTGGTGCAGCTTTTGTTTTAGTATATTTTATTATAATATTTTTTATAGGGGTACCAGTAATGCTAGCAGAATTTGCAGTCGGCAGATCTTCAAAACTTAATACAGTAGGCGCCTTTAAAAAACTTAAAGGAGGGAAATGGCCACTTGTAGGGTGGATAGGTATCGTTGCAGGATTTATTATTTTATCCTACTACTCTGTAATTGCTGGATGGACAATTAAGTACTTCATAAGTTCATTTACAGGATTGATTTCGCCCAACGTGGATACAACTACGTACTTTAATCAATTCATTTCAAATGGATTACAAAATATTTTCTTTCAAGCTATTTTTATTTTAGTTACCATTTATGTTGTTTACTTAGGTGTTGAAAAAGGAATTGAAACTTGGTCTAAAATTTTAATGCCGATACTTATTTTGATTCTTATGTTATTAGTCATTCGAGGAGTGTCATTACCCGGCGCACCAGACGGAATTAGATTTTACTTAAATCCTAACTTTTCAGAAGTAACTGGAGGAACTATTTTGGCAGCTTTAGGCCAAGCATTTTTTTCACTTTCCTTAGGCATGGGCGCAATGATTACTTATGGGAGTTATATACCAAAAGAAATATCATTGCCTAAATCTGCATTTATCATTACCTTTCTTGATATGTTACTTGCACTTTTAGCAGGATTTGTAATATTCCCTACAGCTTTTACCTTTGGAATTGAGCCTGGAGCCGGAACAGGACTTATCTTTATTACTTTACCTTCAATATTTGCGCTAATGCCTTTGGGATATATTTGGTCTGCTTTATTTTTTTTATTACTGTTCATTGCTGCACTTACCTCAGCCATAGGATTACTAGAAGTATCTGTGGCCTATGTGAAAGATGAAAGAAAATGGTCGAGAAAAAAAGCAGCGTTAGTTTTAGGAACTATGGCTTTTATTTTAGGGATTCCTTCGGCTTTGTCAAACGGAGCAATCTCTCTTAATTTATTTGAGATGTCATTCTTAGATGCAATGGATTATTTGTCCTCTAATATACTTCTTCCACTTGGAGGAATATTTGTAACTTTGTTTGTAGGATGGATTATTAAGGATACAGCCCTCAAGGAGATAAATATAGAAGGAAAATTCAAATTGGAAAAGCATTGGATATGGATATGCAGAACTATCGCACCAATTTCAATATTCTTAATATTTTTAGCAGGAATAGGGATTTTATAACGTTTTAATGTATAAATTTCAATACACAAGATATTAACAGAAGTTTATGTTAATTTATCTAATGTGGAGTACATGACTGATTGCATTAATTATCCATTTAAAAAAGAAAATAGGGACACGGGTATTATACCTACTTTAGGCCCACATAGACACGGTACCTTTGGAAAAGCATTTATAAGATAGTTGCAATGCTTGTTCGTGATAAATTGTATTTCCCAATAATTCTTAACACAAATAAGGAAATCCTAATAATAGGGGGAGGTAATGTAGCATTAAGAAAAACAAAAAAACTTCTTGAATTTACAGAAACATTAGAGTTGTATCCTCAGAATTCCATAATGACTTTGAGAATTTAAACGTCAAAAAAATAAAAATGGAAGTTAGCGAAAACAATTTTAGAGATTTATTGACTGATGAAGTTAGCTTCGTGATAATGTCACTAAATAATAAAGAGCTCAATAGAAGATTATCTAACATTTGTAAAAATTATAGGATTCTTGTAAACGTTGTTGATGATAAAGATTTATCAGATATTATTTTCCCTGCAATTATTGAAAAAGAGAACTTGTTACTGGCAATATCCACCAAAGGAGAGTGCCCTTATTACTCCAAAAGACTTAAAGAAGAACTCATTGAATTTATTAGTAGTAAGGGCAGAGAAGCAAAATTATTAATTGATGCTAGAAAAAATAATAATTCCATGGAAAGAACATATGAAAAAATAAAAAGAGGATTATAGATGTTCTTATTAAATTTTAGGATTACTTATCAAAATGCACCAGAACATGTCAGGGAAAAATTTTCCTTCTCAAAAAAGCAAAGAAACAGTCTTATGAAGCAAATATGCTGTGAAACTAGTTCAAAAGGATGTGTTATCCTAAATACATGCAATAGAACGGAAATATATGCCGTTGCAGATCGGGGAGAATCTATAGAAAGTATTATTCTTCTCTTAAAAAAAATTAGTCCAGATGTTGAGAACTACTTAGAAGTATCAAGTGGAGATGAAGCAATAAGGCATTTATTTAGAGTTGCATCTGGCTTGGAATCCCTTATTATTGGAGAAAATCAAATATTAGCTCAAGTGAAAAATAATTATTTTGAATGCAAGAATGAATGTTTAACCGGTTCGCTATTAGATATCATTTTCAATCAAGC
>JAAZKM010000098.1 GCA_012799835.1 Candidatus Methanofastidiosia archaeon | reverse complement strand
AAGTATGTAAATAGATGTTATTATTTCTGTAACCAAAATTTAATGGAATGACGTAAGGTATATTGTTTTCACACAAAGCAATCCTTATAATTCTTGCCTTATTTAGGATATCTTCAATTTCGTGAATATTTTTAATCTCTTTTTCGGCCCTTTCCATAGAATAATTACTAAAAGCTTCTATTTATGACTTTCGTTAATTTTAACAATCATAAAAACTACATTATAATGTCCAATTAAAATAATGGGGCCTCTTTGATATAAGTAGCATATTTGACAAGATTTATATAGAAGGGGCAAGAGTAGGCCACAATGATTTCTATATTGATACTCTTAAGCGTATTCATATTAGTTGCCATTAGACAAGTAGGAAAACTTAAATTAGAGATATGGCATTCCATGACTTTTGGAGCAATAGCCTGTCTATTGACAGGCCAGATAACACCTATTGATGCCCTTAAATCAGTTAATCTAGACATAATTCTTTTTTTATTTGGAATGTTTGTGATAGGTGTTGGTCTTGAAGAAAGTGGCTATCTTTCACATATTTCTTTTAATATTTTCAAAAATGCAAAAAACTATAATGAGTTGATGTTTTTAATACTATTTGTTGTAGGATTTTCCTCTGCTTTTTTGATGAATGATACCCTTGCTATTATAGGAACTCCCGTAGCACTTCATCTAAGTAAAAAGCACAATACTTCGCCAAAACTTTTACTTCTAGCATTGGCTTTTGCAGTTACTATCGGAAGTGTAATGAGTCCAATAGGAAATCCTCAAAATCTTTTAATAGCTCTGGAAGGAAATATAAAAAATCCATTTGTCATATTTTTTAAGTTTCTTTTAATTCCAACAATTATTAATCTAATAATTACCTTTTTTATCTTAAAATATTTCTATAAAGATAATTTTCAACTTAACTCTCTTAACCACTCCTATGAACCTATAAAAAATAAGGAACTTGTAAAATTATCTAAAATTTCTCTTATTCTTATATTTATTTTGATATCTCTAAAGATAGCAATAGTTTTTTTTGAAATTAATTTTGATTTTAAGTTAACCTATATATCATTAGTCTCTTCATCACCTTTGTTAATTCTGTCTAAAAATAAAAGGAGGATTCTAAAAAATGTGGATTGGAAAACTTTGATATTTTTTATTTCTATGTTTATTTTAATGCAAAGTGTATGGAATAGTGGATTTATTCAAAAGCTAATCATTAATATGAATGTTAATATAACTAACTTATTAATGATATTTATTGTGAGTATAGTACTAAGCCAGTTCATTTCAAATGTCCCTCTCGTTGCACTTTACTTGCCCATGTTACTTGAAGCTGGCGCATCTTCAAAAGAGATCATAGCACTTGCTGCAAGTAGCACAATTGCAGGAAATTTATTCATTTTGGGGGCTGCAAGTACAGTCATTATAGTTCAAAATGCTGAAAAAAGGTCAAATGAAACTATCACATTTTTAGAGTTTGCAAGAGTGGGAATTCCATTAACAATTCTCAATGCAGCCGTATATTATGTATATCTATCATTTTTCTGACGTACATTTTACTATTCCACGTTTATGGAAGTATTTTTGGTGATATTCTTCTGCCCTATAAAATATATTTTTGGGTAGTATTTCTGTAACTATTTTACTACGCAATTTACCAGATTTTTCAAGTTTCTCCATGTATTTCAAAGCTTTACTTTTTTGTTCATTGTTGTGATAAAACACAATAGACCTATATTGGCTTCCTATATCTAAACCCTGTCTATTCAGGGTAGTTGGATCATGAATACTCCAAAATATTTCCAGTAAGGCATCATAAGAAACTATATTTGGATCAAATTCTATTAGGACAGACTCTGCATGTCCTGTTACATCCTTACATACTTCTTCATAAGTGGGATTTATTGTATAACCACCGGAATATCCGACCTGTGTAGAAATGACGCCCTTAATCTGGCAAAATTCAGATTCTACTTTCCAAAAACATCCAGCAGCAAACGTCGCTTTTTCAATTTCCAGCATAATTGTAACAATCATTACAGTTATTTAACTATAGTTCTTATAGGTAAGAATCAAAAATAATACTGAATACATATTTAAAAGAAAAATAGAAATAAAAAGTTTTAGTACTCTTCACACAGTCTTTCAAAGTATGCGGTTTCATGATCACAAGAGGGGCAAATCTCTGGTGGTTCATTGCCTTCATGTATGTATCCACATTTTCTGCATACCCATAATACTTTTTCTTTCTTTTTGAAAAATGTTCCTTCTTGTAGCTCTTTTAGCAGTTTAATATATCTACTTTCATGGTGCTTTTCTGCTATTGCAATCGCCCTAAGTCTCTTTGCAATATCCTTGAATCCTTCCTTTTCTGCAATATCTGCAAATTCAGGATACATATGTGTATATTCGTAATTTT
>JAAZKM010000097.1 GCA_012799835.1 Candidatus Methanofastidiosia archaeon | reverse complement strand
CCAATTTAACGAACATTTGTCAAAAAAATGTTGCAAAATATAACCCCCTAAGTGCGCGGACATATGCTCGTTCACCCCCGGGGGTCTTTGCGGGCTATGAAATGCCCGCTTGCTTAAATCCCTCTTACAAATCTTCTCTTCTTAATGCATATTCAACTGTAGCTTCTAAAAATCCTATTTTATCCCCTACATCATATCTTTTTCCTTCAAAATCATAGGCATATATTGCTTCTTCATCTAATAATGTTAATAATGCATCTGTTAATTGGATTTCTCCGCCTTTTCCTGGCTTTGTATTCTCTAATATTTCAAATATCCTTGGTGTTAATATATATCTTCCTAATATTGCAACATTAGATGGTGCTTCTTCTAATTTAAGTTTTTCAACTAATTCCCTAACTTTATAAACTCTACCTGAGATATTTTTAACTAGGATTTATAAAAAGGTGCCACCAAAACCGCTCACTAGATATACGAACATATTCTGCCTCACTCTTGAGGTTAACAAAGTATAAAGTGAGCCACTTGCTAATTTCCTACTGGTATATTAATTATTAATAGCTTAGTATTTATTTAAATATATATAACTACTATGGATGTTTAAATTCTTTTTTCTCTATACTTAAATAAAAATAAGTATTTTTATATTTTTTATAATATCATCACTTAAAAATCCATTTTTTAGTATTTTATATCTTCTTAATAAAAAATTTGATTTTTTTAAATTTACAAATTCCTTAATAATCTTAATACTATCTTCATTTAAATCTTGTTGATATATTTTTAGTATTTCTCTAGCCTGAATTACTTCTAGTTCAAAGTTTTCAATTAAACTCTTTGGATTACCAACTTTGCTTTTTATCCTATCAATCAATGTATAACTTATAGCACCAATTTCATTATTACCATGTTGCCTATATGATATTGTTGGTTCATATACTACGCCCATCTTTCCAAAACAACTTGCCAGTATTCCTATCCACCAATCATGCATTATACATCCATCTGGTAAATTAAAAATTAATTTTCTTAAACTAGAGTTTATCATCATAGTACAACCAGTTATTGTATTTTTGATTAATAAATTATTTAATTTATTTCTTCTAGCATCAATTTTTGAATATTTCCAAAAAGATTCAGAAATAACCTTTAAATTAGCATCTACTACCCTCAAATTAGTATGTACTAATATTGGAACATCTTGATTACATTCCTCCTCGATTCTTCTCATCTCATCCAAAGTTAAAGCTACCTTATTGCTGTCCCAAACATCATCTTGATCACAAAACATGCAGTATTTTGATTTTGAATATTTAATAAGTTCTAAAAAATTTAATTTCACACCTAATGATTTCTTAGTATCATTAATAAGGACTATTTTTTTAGGATATTTTAATTTATATTCTTTAATTATGCTTAATGTAGTATCCTTAGATCCATCATCTCTAATATATAATGTCCAATCATTAAAACTTTGATTTATTATTGAATCAATTTGTTCTTTTAAAAACTTCTCACCGTTATATGTTGCTAATAATATATCTACCATCTATATCTTCACCCTTATATCTTTCTCCCTTTTAATAACTAAATAATTAATTATCATCATATCTACAATAAAAATTCCAAATGCACCTTTTAAATATGGATTAGTTATTCCTATTATTAAAACTATTACAGAAGATATCCCCCAAGTTTGTAATATTACTCTATCTTCTTGAGAAATTCTTTTAGATTTTATAGCTCTATGTAAACTTACAAATGAACATAATAATAGAATAGAAAGAATCGCCCCCCCTACAATTCCTGTTTTATATATCAATTCTAAGTAATATAGTTCAACATTTTTACCATCTCTTCCTGTTCTATACTCATAATTATATAAAGTACTTCCAAACCCATATCCTATCAATGGTCTTTTTTTAATCTCTCTACTTAATTCTTCTATTTGTATACTTCTTATACTATTTGATTCATCTTCTTTAAAATCACTTATTGAAAATATTCTATCTAAAACTACCTGTCTATTAGGCATAAAATTTATTATTAATATTATTGATAGCAACAATAATATTGACATTTTAATTACTCTTCCAATCATTTCTCTATTTAATATTAATATTATAAAGAAAACTATTAATAAACTCCCTAACCAATATCCTCTAGTTCCAGATACAAATATTCCAATTAAAAGTATTATTGTCCAATATCCATCCTTTCTTTTTCTATAATTTAAATAATTCAATATAGTATATGTTAATCCAACTAACATATATATTCCGTTAGCAAAGTATACTCTTGCAAAACTCATATTATATAACCATCCAGTTATCAATCCATAATTAGTTTTATTTTGAAAATTAATTAATATTCCTACAGGATCACTTCCTAAATTTTTTGAAAAATAACTCCATACAAATAGTATTATTGTAACTGTAGCAATTATATAGCTTCCTTTTACTATCAATTCATTT
>JAAZKM010000096.1 GCA_012799835.1 Candidatus Methanofastidiosia archaeon | reverse complement strand
TTTTTCTATTCTTTTTTTACATTTACATGTACATTACACCATTTACAGCCATTACAAAAATTCACTCTTTCCGGAAATATATTTTGTAAGGTATCAATTATACCCGTATCTTCTAATATGGACAATCTATGAATTATTATTCGTTTGGGTGCTACGGTAATCAGGGCACTGATCAAGAGATCATCCTGATTGATATTATCTTCTAAAAACTCTACAGCAACATTTTTAATATAACTATTATCTAATAAATCATTATGTTGATCATATATCTTAAACCCGGCCCCTTCATCAAAGACTATATGCACCGTATCGAATTTAGATTCTTGAATGTCTACAAAATATTTTAGTAATTTAATAAATTCATTATATTCTCTATCTATTAAAAAATTCTCCACTGCCTTTTCTATTGTTTCATCCAGATCCAATAAATAATCTTCGGTAGTTTTGCAGACTAAATAAATATAGAAAACGCGTACCCCTTGAGGCGTCATGCTTCGAGGAATATTTTTTTGCGAAATTAATACATTTAGTAGTGGATTATTGTGGGTTACTATGATATAATAGTTAATAACTATTAGTTTGGGGGTAATAAGGAATGAACCTAAATGTATCTAAAAGAAAAGATGGAAGAATTTATTTGTATATCGAAAAAAGTTATCGGGACAAATTGACAGGCAAGCCTAAGAAAAAGAATGTCAAGACTTTAGGATATGTTGATGAATTGGAAAAACAGTATCCTGACCCTATTGCTCACTTTAGAGAAGTAGCCCGTCAAATGACATTAGAGGAAAAAGCTAATCGCCAAATAACCTTGAAAATTGATATGAATGCGGATTTACCAAGGAATGCCGAAGGTTCAAAAAATTTTGGTTATGCAATTCCGCTTAAAATCTATCACGAACTAAACTTAGACAAATTTTTAAAGAATAGATCACGCAGCGAAAAGTTTGAATTCAATACAAATTCAATTATGATTCTTCTCATAATTTCCCGCCTTCTTTCACCCGGTTCAAAGAACAAGGCCTATGAAGAGAAAAACCGTTATTTTGAATGTTTTGATTTTTCCAAGGATGATGTTTATAGAGCCCTTATCTACTTTAATAAAATATCTGAAGATCTTCAACAATATTTACATGAGAATGTCCGAATGAAGTATGGCTGCGATACCAGTATCGTATACTATGACGTTACTAACTATCATTTTGAAATTAAAAAACCGGATGAAAACAGAAAGCGTGGGAGATGTAAGCAAAATCGTAAGAAACCAATAATTCAAATGGGGCTAGCCATGGATAAAATGGGTATCCCGATTCATTATGAACTCTTTCCGGGCAACAAACTGGACAAGGAAACATTCCGCTCTGTTATTGGTAAAGTTAGAAAAGACTATAATACCGGACGTATTATTGTAGTTGCCGATATGGGTATCATAACAGGGGACAACATTTATTACTTAACAGGGGATAAACCTGAAAAACCCAGGAATGGGTATGTATTTAGTTTCTCTATTCGAGGTGGAAGCAATGCCTTTAAGGCATATGTTCTTGATGAAAAAGGATATACAAACGGTGAAGGGAAGCCCCTAGACGAAGATTTTGATTTCAAAGTTAAGGATAGAGTAACCTATAGGGATATAAATGTAACAATGAATAATGGTAAAACACAAAAGAAAACGGTATATGAAAAGCAAGTTGTATTTTGGTCTAAAAAATATTGTATAAAAGCTAGGGCGGAAAGAGCTGAAATGCTTGTAAAGGCAGAAGCCCTAATCGCCAAACCTAGTAGCTTTAATAAGGCCACCTCTTTTGGTTCGGCTGCTTACGTTAATAATCTTGAATATGATAAAAAGACTGGGGAAATATTAGATACAGGAAAAGTCCTTTGTATAAATAAAAATAAAATAGCAGAAGAAGAAAAGTATGACGGATACTATTCAATAGTAACAAGCGAACTCAACATGCCGGTTGCAAATATTATTGATACGTACCGTGGACTTTGGGAAATTGAAGAAACATTTAAGATAACAAAGAGTGATCTGGAAACACGCCCGGTTTATGTGAGCGATTACGATCATATTAATGCACATTTTTTAACATGCTTTATTGCACTGACTATTCTTCGATTAATTCAACAAAAAACCGGTGGTAAATACTCCGCTAAGAAAATATTGGACTGCCTGAACAAAATCCAATGCTGCGATGAAGAAGAGAATATTTACTTATTCAACTACAGAAATGAAATATCAGATGAACTAGGGGATGCCTTTGGGATTGATTTTACCAAGAAAAGGCTTACTCTTTCAGAAATTAAAAAAGTTTTAGGAGAAGCAAAAAGCTAATCATTAAGCTACGTATACGTGCAATTTACTAAATGCCTAAACCCTAGTGATTACTGAGGGTTCAGGCGTTTTATTTTCTTTTAACTGCAAAAGAAAAGATTATATCTTACAATTTTATTTAACTCAAAATATCTACAGCCAACCACATGGAAATAATATCCAACGGCTGCCTCAAATAAATCTCCAATTAAATTTCCCATTTTCCCCTCAAGAGAAGATAATCTATTTATATATTCAATAAACTTATCTGGATTTTTACTTATTATTGCAGATGCGTTTCTCATAATATGTACTAATTCCTTTAAAGCCTTTGAGTAATTGCTTGAAAATAAATTACTGATTTTAGCACAAATAACACCTTTTTCTTTTAAAAGTCTATGTGCTTCTTTAGTATAATTTTCTGAAATAATTATCGGAATAAAACTTGAAAGATTTTTATAATGTTTAATTATATCAATTTTATCTATGAAAAATTGTACATCATCTACATCTGCATTTTTTCCAATTATTATATCTCCAATACAGAAGCCAGGTTTACCGTTTTTTCTATCCGATATATCATTAATATATGAAGGTGCTGTGAAAGCCCATTGAAATTTAGCAAAATTTGCACATTCAAAAAAGCCCTTTGGAGAATTGTATGCTATAAGATTAAGCTTTTTTGCCCAATCACTAAAATCATCAATGACAGTCTTTTTAGCAAGTTCAATTGCCTTTGTATTCTTAATATCTACTTTGCTCCCATATGGATAAAGTAATTGATAGTATCCATCTACATACTCATCTATAAATTTTAATTCAATAAGTTTGTTAACTAATAAATCATATCTTTTATGCCTAGTAAGGTTTTCAACTGGTGCGGCTACGTAGCTTGCCAATACCTTTTTTGAAATGAAACTACCATTATTCTGAATAGCAAGTAGTATTTGATAGTTGTTTTTAGAACTATTTCTAAAGGCATTAAATAGGTTTTTAAAATATATTGCACTATTAAATTGATCTTTTAGATATACATACTTTTGGTTTTTATCAAAGCCAATTCCTTCAATCTTATGAACTGGTGAGGTTGCACGTGAAATGGTCTTACGGGCCGATTGGTTTGACATGCTATATTCCATCTGTATGTAATTAGCTAGTTCCCCAGAAAGCATAGGCCCTTTTTGTTCTAAAATTTTAATGACTCTCTTCATATTTTCACCTCAAGTCACACTGCACCATTTATAAATAAA
>JAAZKM010000095.1 GCA_012799835.1 Candidatus Methanofastidiosia archaeon | reverse complement strand
TAATATTTAACGAAATTCGTAAAATAATAAGGGTAGAGCTTTATACTGCTTATCTATAGGATAAGCATAAATTATTTTTAATCTTTCTAAATCGATATAAAAAAATTAAAGTTAGAGTTTATTTCCACAGTTAGCGCAAAAAGAAGTATCGCTCTTATTTTGATGCCCACATTTATTACAAAATTTTGCATCTTTGTTTTGTTGTATATTTTCAGGAGAGGTAATCGTATATGGGGAGTTACCAGTTGTTACATTTTGTTGTTGACTAACTGATACATTAATTTTAGTTTTATCTTTGTTCGGAGAAATAACTCCGCCTATAATGCACATAATTGCTCCAAGCCATCCTGTATAGAATCCTATGGATAATAATCCGATAGATAAATTTTTGAAATAAAGAAAACCTGCTATTGTAAGAACAATCATTCCTGCTGGTCCAGCGATAGATCCACCTGCTTTCCTAAAAATGGCAATTAGCCCTCCAATAGAAAGTAACATGAAACCCGCTACTATCAAAGCTAAAATCATGGCAGCCATACCATAAGAAGGATTCACTTGCAATAGAAAATTCTGCATTACTGAGTTATTGGTAAAATTTGTAAGAACTGCTAGTGTAATTTGAAAAAGCGAATATATGCCATCTATAAAATAATAAAATGGTAAAAAGGCAGAAACAATTAAGACAATACCTCCAATTAAACTAATAATTCTACTATTATCCATGCTTAATCTTATTTTATTGTATTTATATAGTTTTTCATGTAGGCTTAATTTTTCTTAGATTTAGCAATACTCTTTTAAAAAACTATGTCTAAATCGTACTATGGCAAGTATATCTAATATATCATTAATAATTGGTGCAATAGTTATAGTAATGGGAGTATATATTTTGTTCTCTTTATTGAAAATCTCGATAAAAGAAGATAAGGAAGCCTTATCTCCAGAAAGAGTAGAATTTACTAACCTAATGAAACTTTGGCTTGCTGTTGGAACAATACTTGGTGCAGCATATGGGCATGTTGTATTTAAAAATTATATTTTAGGCATACCTGCAGGAATAGGAATTGGATTATCGATGGCCATATCTTTTGGTGGATTAAGTAAACCTAAAACTATGGGTCAATTAAAAATGATGAAAAATCTTTTGATTGCTAGTATGATTTTCTTGATTTTCGGAATTGGGCTTTTCTTGGTACTATTAAGTAGATAATAGTATATTTGTCCTTAAGATGATTTGTAGTTAGAAGATTTATCTTTCTAAAAATCCTTCATCGAATTAGTAGTAATCATAAGGCTGCCTATGGATTAAGTTAAAGAATATTTTTACCATATTTATTGCCAATATGGTAGTTCGGGCATTTTAGAAGTATTTATATATGAGATTTATTTAAGAATTTCGTGGTATTATGAAAATTCCTGCAAATATTAGAGATATTATTGATAAAGAAAGAATGCACCAACTCGCAACAGCATCAAAAGACGGAGAGCCAAATTGCTCTTATGTGGGTGCAAAATACACATTGGATGATGAAACAATAATTATTGTTGACAACTTCATGAAAAAAACATTAAAGAATATTCTTGAAAATCCAAGAGTTGCAATTGTAGTTATAAGAGACAAAGAAGCATATCAAATTAAAGGGAAATGTGAATATCTAACAAGTGGGCCAATATATGAAGAAGCTAAAAAGTGGATGAAGACTAGAGGAGATAGATTCCCAGCAAAAGGAGCTTTATTAATCAGAGTGACCGATATTTTTTACTCAACATCAGACGAAAAAGCAGGACTACCTTTATAATATCCAAGAATCATTTAATAAGCTAAGAGGGTAATTTAACCCCTATTTTTTCAAAGTAAAAACTAAAAAAAGGAAAAAATAAATTTATTTTGATTTCATAGTCGGTGGCTTTAATAATCCCAAGGCAAGGATAATACCTAAAACTGCTAATCCGGCCACGATTAAGAAAAAGGGCTGGAAAGCTCCTAGTATATCTTTTGCCTGCGCAGAAACGATGCCACCAATGATTGCACCGGCCCCATATGCAGTATATACTACACCATAGTTTCTGGCATTGTCTCTCATTCCAAAATAGCTTGCAGTTGCAGTAGGGGCAATTGCTAACCACCCCCCTAAACATCCCCAAAGAATGCAAAAACTTATGATGTATGCCAATATACTGCTATATCCAATGTAGATTGTCAAACAAGCTAGAATTATTAAAACGTAAGTTATTATGGCTGTTCTCTTTGGTGAAAGTTTATCTGTAAGAACGCCAAAAATTGGTCTACCTAATCCATTAAATATGGCAAAAGGCAGTATTAAAGCAAATATAAGATTGTTTGCTGCATCGTTACTCATACCTGCGTTGATAAATACCTCTTTCCCGACGGGGCCAGCGATTCCAATGGCGGTTAAGCCAGCTAATGCCCCTATTGTATAGCAAATCCATAATCCTTTAAAAGCTGAAGTGCCAATCATCTGTTCTCTCATAAAATCAATCTTAACAGGATCACTTGAAATGGTAGTCGTCATACGTGAAGGTTTCCACCCACTTGAAGGTAATCTAAGCATCATAGATAGTACTATACTTAATACAATGAATACTATGCCAAACATCCGGAGAATGTTCATTATTCCCCATCCATTTCCTAAAAGAAATCTTGTCATATAAGTTATGATGGCAGAAGAGAATCCAAATCCCAATACCGTCAATCCCACGGCAAGTCCGCGTTTGTCTGGGAACCATTGGGCAGAGGTTGTTATAGGTGCTCCATATGCAATTCCGACACCTATACCACCAATAATTCCATACAGTGGGATAAGCATTAGAGGTGAAGATGCAAATGAGGCTGCAAGCCACCCTATTCCGCAAAGAACTCCACCAATCATACATACTTTCTTAGGTCCCATTGTCTTAATATATGGTCCAGCTAAAGGCATGAATAATGCAAAAAAAGTCAAAAATACTATAAATGGCCACGTCATATCCATAGCAGAGGGATTTAGTCCTAAAGATTTAAAGTGGTCAAGTAACGGATTCCTAAGAACTCCATATGCATAAATAGATCCAAAACAAAGATGCAACATTATGCCCACAATTACAATTGTCCACCGATTACCAAATGGTTCTCCTGAAGATGTTTTTTCATTCATTTATATAACCTCCAATTAACTCAATAGGTACTTATGATATAATAAAAAATTATTAATCATAATTACCCATTAGTAATGTTTGCGATAAGCGTGATTACCTTTTAAGATTAATGTAATAACTATCTACAATAGGTATACATGTTAGAATTAAAAATAAGACTTTGAGATCTTAGAATTATCACTAGATAGTTTTGGAGTGGGTATAGCAATAAAATATTTAGAAAAGAGGAATTCTAAAATATAGCGAAATTATTATATTTTATCTAAATCAATTCTTTGAGCCTTTTTTTGAATCGATCTGAATAGTTTTTCAAATTCCACAGGTTTTAATCCATCTTCATCACATGAATGATTTGAACAGTAATAGTTACCGTCATATTCAGGTAAGGGAATCCAGCCACTTAGATCATCCCAAACTTCAACAAGGTAACTAAATCTAATACCGCCACACCCTTTACAAGAGTTTTCATCCGATATCAATGAAAGTCTATAAATATACTCTATTTTATCTTTACCAGTTAAAACTATTTTTTTAGTATAAGTTTCAACATAAGCTTGTGTATCTAATTCCCATTTACTATATTCATCCTTTTCATCAATAAACTCCATTTGACATCCCCTGTGAAATAATCCCAGTATAGTTTATAAAAATATTGAAGATTTTAATTAATCTAAGCAAATTGTTATATATGTCCTAACATTTTACATATATGTTACCAATAGTAACTAGAAGGGATTGGAAAAGAAGATTATGCCAATTGCTAATGAACTTCGAAGTATTGTATCAAAAATTCCTGCCAAAATTAGCGAAAAGAATGGTATTTACAAATTTGAAGTAATAGTAGCTGAAAGAAAGGCTTTTCTTTCAAAACAAAAACTAGTTTACTCGGCAAAGTTTAAAGTTGATGATATAAATAAAGAAATTATTTTTACAGAGATGTTAAAAGAATCTGGTGCCGGTATGTCTTCTGGTAGAATTGATAACGATATTAGTCCTGGATTCGGATTTAAAAAAGAATCCTACAATACTATGTCAGGTTCAAGAACAGGGAACATAGAAGAACAATCAAGACTTTTTGATAAAAAATATCAATACAATTTTGAGTTTAGGGCTATAAGAAAAGAGTTTGAATCAAAATCACGACAAAATGGGTACAAATTCACATATAGAGTCTTCTGATTAAGTTTAACAATTTTCATTTTTTTTATACTAATTCAATTAATAAAATAAATAAAAGAAATTTTAAAGGTCATCTCTAAAAGAGAATTAACCTTGAATTTAGTTAAGTTTTTGAGTATACCAATACTACTTTATTATTTTCATCTATAAAGCTTAATTTATTGCCCTCAATTTTATAGGATTTTATTGTGTCGAGCCTCATAAGTATTGTTTGTTCTTGCTCCATGACCCCTGGTGTTGCACAATACATTAAAGTGCTGCCAATTGCTCCTAATTTGATTGAACTACCTTTAACTTCGTAGATAGAGAAAAAGCCATTACAACCAGAATTTCCTGATATCTTTTCTTTATCGAAGGCAATAGTTGATTTAGTATCTGGTATTAGATTTGTAAGATTTCCTTCATTATTAAGGTATGATTCTAAATTCCAAGAAGTGCCTTCAAGATTTTTTCCGCTATCAATACATCCAAGACTTAAACTGGAAATCAATATTCCAAAGACAACAAATAGTCCTGCTCTTTTTTTTATATCCATATGCCCACCTCTACCACCCTTATCCTCAGATATCTTTTAAACATTACGATTAACTTCAAAATATTTTGTAGCTATTGTGCTCAATCAAATAATCTATTTCTAAAAAATCTAAACAACATCTATTTTATATCTATACATTTATAAATGTAAACGATAAAATATAATTGGATTTAATTGGAGGATTAATATGAGAAAGATTTTAGTAGGAATCTTAGGGTTGATGTTTCTATTTGGAACAGTAGGTTTTGCAAGTGCGGCGCCTTTAAAACAGGTGTATATACGTGAATTATGTAGAAATGGTCCGGTAATTGCCTATGGAATGTATGATTCAAGTACAAATTTTAGAATAACTACACTTGATGCCAGAGGGTACTTAGATCTTATTGACAAACTGAAGGAATACGAAATAAAAAATGAAGTTAGACTACAGTGGAATTATTTTACAAATAAAAGAACAGGCCCAGAATCCGGAGTATTTGATTGGGATTGCTGATTTTCTAGTTATTTTTTTATATTATTTTCTTAAATTTTCAATTTAAATATCCAACTTAATTTATTTATTTTAAGTAAAATAGACAAATTAAGCAGATGAATTTAGAAAATTATCAAATAAGCAGATAATATAATAATCTCCATCATACCAATAACATTATAAATTATTTCGTTATGAATAAATGAGCATATGGTAAAACAATATACTATTCAAGAGGATTATTATGGCAGGATTTGAAGACGATTTTGAAAAAATTGTGAAAGGTGCATTTGCTCCAATATACCCAGTAATTGCAAAACAAATAATTAATAAATGTCAGATAACAAGTGGAAACTGTATAGATGTTGGATGTGGCTCAGGACCACTATCCCTTATGCTTGCAAAAATAACTGATCTTAATATTTATGCATTGGACATATCGACTAAAGCAATTGAACTCCTAAAAGATAAAATAGAAACTGAGGGCCTGTCAAATAGGATTAAGCCAATGCTAAATGATGCGGAGTCTATGCCATTTGAAGATAATTTTGCTGATTTAATCGTTAGCCGTGGATCTATGTTTTTCTGGAATGATCAAACAAAAGTGTTTAAAGAAATATATCGCGTCCTAAAACCAAATGGAATGGCTTATATAGGATGCGGTTTTGGAACAGCTGAATTATTTGAAGAAGTGAAGAAAAAAATGGAAGAAATAGATCCGATGTGGGATGAGAATCGTAAGAAGAGGCTCGAAAATGACGATGCTTCTAAGATGGAAAGAATACTTAAAGAAGCAAAAATTCCGATTTATGAGATAATAAACGAAGATTTTGGATTTTGGATATTATTGAAAAAATAATGGGCTGGCATAAAAAAATATGAAGCCCGTATTTTAATCATTTTTATTAAATGTACCGTAAAATATGATTTTACAATAAAGAAGTGATCGCATTATATTCAAAATATACTCCAAACGCAATAAGTACCATCCCCGAAATCAAAGAAATATATCTCAAACTATTTTCATTTATGATTTTTTTCCCCCAATGGAGTGACGCAGAAAGTAAAAAAGACCAAATTATAACACCAAATAATATGGATAAGCTATGTAATAATGCAACAATTTTAGAATAATTTTGTATAGAAGTTCCAAGTATTGATCCAAAAATACCTACCCACCAAATAATTGTCATAGGATTTGTGATATTTAATATGTAACCAGTAAAATATGAGTTTCTGTTCAAATAATTACTGGGTCCTTTTAAATTAATTTTTTGGTAGTATTTTTTAATACTTAGAACTCCCAAATACATCAAGACTATGCCTCCAAACACCCATATTGACCCTTTAATTATAGGAATATGGATAAAGTTTGATAATCCCAAATAAATTAAGATAAGATAAGTGGCATCTGCAGACGCTGCCCCTAGACTTAAAATAAATGCAGGAGAAAATCCACTATTAAGCCCTCTTTTAATTGCTTCAATTGTAACAGGTCCAACTGGTGCTGCTAATGAAATTCCTAAGAGAATATTCTGGAGAATATTTACCATATTAAAAATCAATAAACTCTAACTTATATCACTTTGGATTCTTAAAACTATATTTTCATTTTCTTGAATGCATAAGTACCTAAGAGAATCATTATGAATGCAAACATGCTTATAACAAAAAAATCAAAAGCAAGGCTGAACTGGGATATTCCAATCATGGCCCCCCTTATACCATCCACAGCATAAGTGATTGGATTAATAAAAATAAATGGTGATAGCCAAGGAGGTAAATTACTTATTGGGAATAGTGCTCCAGATAAAAAAAATAGTGGAAAAATAAGAAAACTACTGATTAATTGGAATCCTTCAGGGCTCTCCATTTGAGATCCTATAATAAGTCCAATACTTACAAGCGCAGTAGTTGTAACAAACAAAAAAATAAGCGAAATAAGAATAGAAATAATATTTAGAGTTAGTTTAGGCATTATCCCAATTGATATGAAGACAAAACCAATACAAATTAGAATTACTATTTGAATTAAAGTGTCTGTAGACCCTCCAAGCACTTTTCCGATAAATAAAGATGTTCGCCTCAAAGGTGAAACTAATACTTCTTTCATAAAGTCAATTTTTTTGTCCCATACAATATATACCCCAAAGAATACCGATGAAAACAAGGCTGTTTGAACAAGAATGCCCGGGTAAATAAATGACTGATAATCAATTTCTTGAAATATTCCCTTGAATGAAACTGCAGATCCAAGTCCCCC
The DNA here is from genome assembly GCA_012799835.1 of Candidatus Methanofastidiosia archaeon. Lineage (GTDB taxonomy): Archaea > Methanobacteriota_B > Thermococci > Methanofastidiosales > Methanofastidiosaceae > Methanofastidiosum. The sequence continues at coordinate 1,838 of JAAZKM010000095.1, read as the reverse complement.
ACCTATGACTAAAAGCCATAGAATCGGATTCACAATTGAGGAGATAATTCTTGACCGTTCTCTTGAGAATACCTTTATTTCCCTATACCAAAGCGCATATATCCCTTTTAATTCGCTCATTTTTTTATCCTCGCATGCATAGCCTTTTCAGCCCACCCGCCTTCCGGGGAGCTTTCTCGCATTCCTCTTCCCGTATAATGAATAAATACATCATCAAGAGTGGGTGAACGTATTTCAGTGGATTTAACTTTTCCAACAATACTTAAAATATCTTGGACGTGCTTATTGGCGTCTTCAACCGTTAAACATACTTCACCATCTGAAACAGCAATATTTTTTATATAATTTAGTCTTTTTAGTGATTCAATATTTAAATTATTCGCTTTTAATTTGATGATATCCCCGCCTAGCTCTTTCTTTAACTCCTCTGGCGTTCCTAAAACAATAATCTTACCGTAATCTATTATTGCAAGTCTATCACAAAGTTTGTCAGCTTCATCCATATAATGGGTAGTTAGGACAATAGTAATTTTCTCTTCCTTTGCTAATTTTTCTATATATGACCATATATAATCTCGTGATTGTGGATCTAGGCCTAGTGTAGGCTCATCCAAAAATAAGACTTTTGGATGGTGCATAAGCCCTCTTGCTAACTCTAATCGTCTCCTCATACCTCCTGAGTACTTCTTAACTAGATCATCTTTTCTAGCAGTAAGGTCAACGAGTTCAAGAACCTCTTTAATTCGATCTTCTCTTAACTTATCGGGCATATCGTAGAGCCATCCATGGAGTTTCAAATTTTCATAGCCAGTCAATATCTCATCAGAACTTGGGTCTTGGAATACTATCCCAATGGATTTTCTTACTTTATCCGAATCTTTAACTATGTCATATCCGTTAATAGTGGCGGTTCCGGATGTTGGGAGTTTTAATGTTGTTAACATAAGAATTGTAGTCGTTTTTCCTGCACCGTTTGGTCCAAGTAGGCCAAATATTTCACCTTCATTAATGTTTAAATTAAGATTATTGACTGCTATCAAATTTTCAAATTTTTTTGTCAGATTATTTGTTGAAATCATTTAGACCACATAGGTGTTAATTATTTTAGTTTTAAATTACTTGTTGTTGGATAAATCAAGATTTAATAATTTAATTATTAATTTTTTCTTTTCCAAGGCTATTGGCGATACAAATCCAAATTACCATATTTTCATTCATAATATAGTTGCAGTATAAACTGACTTCCTGGATAAACAAGTAGATTCAGACAAGCACTAGAAGCTCTTTAAAAATCCCATAATATACAAATCAACTATATTTATATATTTTTTAATACTCTTTAATGTAGTACATATATTTTACACTATATTGTTCCAATTGGTCTATATTTAATTAATTAAATTTATTATAATTCAACTAAATTCCCTTATCACTCTGTTTTTAAACGTAAAAAATATTTTGTAACAATATATATTATATAGAATATATAATTAAATATTTATTGCAATCATGATTTAACATTTTTCATATAATTACTGTTTAGCTATGATGATATTTAGTTATTATCGCTAATTAATAATTCTAATTTTTAATTACCAAAATAGACGATGTTCAGATTTCCTCTAGACCTTCTTTACCAATGGATAGGTTCCTAAAGATACTAAAGAACAACAGATGTAAAAACCATCTATACTTGGAAGGATGCAACGTTAATTGATCTATTAATTATTTTTCTACATTTTTGATGCCATTTTTTACTTGTTTAGGAAACTTTTCCCTTCATGATAAACTAAAAAAATAAATAGGTAATAAATGCAATAATTATATAAAACTATATT
>JAAZKM010000094.1 GCA_012799835.1 Candidatus Methanofastidiosia archaeon | reverse complement strand
TTTAGAACAAGTCATGAAATTCAAAAAATAGAAGTAATGGAATTTGAAGATTTAGAAAAGTTGCTAGACTATGATGCACTTAATGAATTTAGACAAAGAGGTTTAAATCCAGAAAATCCAGTTACAAGAGGAACTGCACAAAATCCAGATATTTATTTCCAAGCAGCTGAAGCATCAAATCCTTTCTATCTTAAGGTTCCTGATGTTGTAAATGATTACATGAAAGAAATCAATAAAATTACAGGAAGAGAATATAAACCTTTTAATTATTATGGTGATCCAGAAGCTGAAAATATTATTATAGCAATGGGATCTGTTACTGATACGATAGAAGAAACAATAGATTATTTATTAGAAAAAGGAGAAAAAGTTGGTGTTATTAAAGTCCACCTATACAGACCTTTTTCAGCTAAGTATTTCTTTGATGTTCTGCCAACTACCGTTAAGAAAATTTCTGTTTTAGACAGGACAAAAGAAAAAGGAGCTCTTGGTGAGCCACTTTATTTAGATGTAAGAAGTCTTTTCTATGGGAAAGCAGAACAACCTTTAATAGTTGGAGGAAGATATGGATTAGGTTCAAAAGATACAACCCCTTCACAAATTTTAGCTGTATACAATAATTTAAAAGCAGATCAACCTAAAGATGGTTTTACATTAGGTATAGTAGATGATGTTACGAATCTTTCACTAGAAATAGGTGAGAAAATTCAAACAGCGCCAGAAGGAACAATCCAATGTAAATTTTGGGGATTTGGATCTGATGGGACAGTTGGAGCAAATAAGAGTGCTATAAAAATAATTGGTGACGATACTGATATGTATGCTCAAGGTTATTTTGCTTATGACTCTAAAAAATCAGGTGGGATCACTATATCTCACTTAAGATTTGGACATACACCTATAAAATCAACATATTTGATCTCAGATGCTGATTTTGTTTCTTGTTCAAAACAATCTTATGTAAATAGTTATGATCTCCTTAGAGGTCTTAAAAAAGGTGGAACATTCTTACTTAACTGTATATGGGATGAAACTGAGTTAGAAGCTAATTTACCAGCATCAATGAAGAGATACATTGCAGAAAATGATATTAAATTTTATACAATAAATGCTACCAAACTTGCTGTAGATATTGGTTTGGGTGCTAGAATTAATATGATTATGCAATCTGCATTCTTTAAGTTATCAGAAGTACTTCCAATAAATGAAGCTGTTGCGCATCTTAAAAAGTCAGTTGTAAAAGACTATGGTAGTAAAGGTGAAAAGATTGTCAATATGAACTATGAAGCAATTGATAAGGGCCTAAATGCTCTTGTTAAGATAGATGTACCTGAGTCTTGGAAAGATGCACAAGACGAAGAAGCTGTTGTTTTAGAAGTACCAGAGTTTATTGAGGAAGTTGTATTCCCAATGATTAGACAAGAAGGAGACGATTTTCCTGTAAGTACATTTGTCGGTAGAGAAGATGGTACCTTACCAGCTGGTACAGCAGCTTATGAAAAAAGAGCTATTGCAGTAGATGCACCACATTGGATTAAAGAAAACTGTATCCAATGTAATCAATGTTCATATGTATGTCCACATGCGGTAATTCGTCCTATATTAGTGACTGAAGAAGAGAAAGCTAATGCACCAGAAGCATTTGAAACAATTAAGCCAATTGGCAGAGGCTTCGATGGTTTAGAATATAGAATGCAAGTTTCAATATTAGACTGTACAGGATGTGGCAACTGTGCTGATATATGTCCTGCAAAAGATAAAGCGCTTGTTATGACTCCATTTGAAGAAGAATTTGAGCTAGAATCTCCAAATTGGGATTTTGCAATGACAGTTAAGAACAAAGGAGATTTATTTGAACCAACTACACTTAAAAACTCTCAGTTCCAACAACCATTATTTGAATTTTCGGGAGCTTGTGCAGGTTGTGGAGAAACTCCTTATGCTAAACTAGTAACTCAACTTTTTGGTGATAGAATGATAGTTGCAAATGCAACTGGATGTTCATCAATTTGGGGAGCTAGTGCACCAGCTACACCTTACTGTGTAAATCAAGAAGGACAAGGGCCAGCTTGGGCTAACTCATTATTTGAGGATAATGCTGAATTTGGTTACGGAATGTCAGTAGCGACAAGACAAATTAGAGAAAAGATTAAATTCGCAATGGAAGAGTTTTTAACTCTTAATATTGATACAGAATTAAACGAATATTTCAAACAATGGTTAGAGGGAATGGGAAATGCAAAAGCTACTAAAGCAGCTGCAGGAATGATTCTTCCAAGATTAGATACCAAGTTTGATAACGATA
>JAAZKM010000093.1 GCA_012799835.1 Candidatus Methanofastidiosia archaeon | reverse complement strand
TAGTTCTGAACTCTTGTTATAAAATCTGGGAATAAAATCAATTCTCGCATATGCTTTTTATAATCCATTTCCTCCGCTAGTTTTATAAAATTTTTTAAACTTAACATTTTTGCAGCAGAACGTAGCGCACCAAATACCCATCTTGGTAAAATAAACTTTACTATTTCATAATTATAATATCTATCATCATTATTCAACGTTTTGAGTTCTTCAACTAAGCTAGAAAAGCCATAATATCCTGTTAATATTTTTTTAACATTAGATGAAGTCATTATTGAATTTTCTCTTTGTAGATAATTATAAATTGGTGATGGATTATAAACAACTCGGTTTACGGTAAACAGTAAACGCCAAATAAGGTGTAGATCTTCTGAAAACCTAATTTTTTCATCATACCACAGATTATTGCTTACAATTAATTTTTTATTAACTAACATCCCCGGCGCTATTATTTTTATGTTTCTAATTAAAAATTTATATAGAATATCTTCCTTGTTAAATACTATGTTGTTATACGTGTGCTTTCTAGTTAAATGAATTTTGTTATTTTTAACCATTTGAAAATTTGCAATGGAAACTTTAGCATTATTCTCCAAGCAACCATCGTATAATATTTTCAAGAAATCCTCTCGAATAAAATCATCTGAATCTATACAAACAATCCATTCACCAGAAGAATTCCTAATGCCTGAATTCCGTGCAGCAGCTAATCCCATATTCTTTTGATTAATAACCATGTAATCAATTCTATGCTCTTTCAATACTTCTTCAGCAATAGCAACTGAATCATCTGTGGTACCATCGTTAACAAGAACCACTTCATAATCCTTAAAAGTTTGCCTAGAGATAGATTCTATAGAATCCCTAATATAATCTTCAACTTGATAAATTGGTACTATAACGCTTACTTTATAACCCATAAAGTCCTCCTACAGATATAGATTACACCAAACGCTATTATACTCTATTAAGCTTTTTCAACTTTGATTATCCGACAATAAATTGCTCTCCCCCCATACAACCCTATTCACATAGTCTGTATAAGATAAAATTATCCTTAATACTTTATCAGATACATTGTGCATACTGTAATCGGCAACCAGCCTCAAGGTTTCTTTGCCTTGTGCTTCCAATACTTCAAGACCCTGGAGAATTCTCTCTTTCTTGAGACCAACCATCATCACAGAAGCTTCTTCCATTGCTTCCGGTCTTTCATGAGCCTGTCTAATATTCAGGGCTCTAAATCCAAGAATTGATGATTCTTCACTGATGGTCCCGCTATCGCTAAGGACGGCCTTGGCATTTATCTGAAGTTTTACGTAGTCATTAAACCCTAGCGGCCTAATCGTCTTAATCAGTGGATCAAATTTAACCCCCTTGATCTTAATCATACTTCTAGTGCGTGGATGCGTGCTAACGATTAAAGGCATCTTATACTTTTCCGCCACAGCATTAAGGCTATCAACCAGGTCTAAAAAGTTGGTTTCAGAATCTATGTTTTCTTCTCTGTGCGCCGATACCACAAAATATTTGCCTTGTTCAAGGTTTAACCTTTCAAGAACGTCTGACTTCTCAATATCATCTTTTCTTGAATTCAAGACTTCGAACATGGGGCTACCTGTCTTGATAACTCTATCCGGCGGTAGCCCTTCTCTTAGCAGATATTCTCTGGCGATATCACTGTATGTTAAATTAATATCGGCAATATGGTCGACAATCTTTCTATTTGTCTCTTCAGGCACTCTTTGATCGAAGCAGCGGTTACCCGCTTCCATATGGAAAATAGGAATATGCCTTCTTTTAGCAGCAATAGCGCATAAACAGCTATTTGTATCCCCAAGCACTAAAAAGGCATCCGGCTTTACTTCTTCCATAACCGGGTCTATCTTCATCAAAATTTGTCCAATGGTTTCTACTGCTGTTCCTGTAGCGGCATTAAGAAAGTAATCCGGCTTTTTTAACTTAAAGTCCTTAAAAAACACTTCATTAAGCTCATAGTCGTAATTCTGACCGGTATGAACGAGGATCTGCTCGATGGCCTTTGATTCTTCCAATTTATTGATCACAGCCGACAGTCTGACTATTTCGGGCCTTGTCCCCACGACCGTCATGACTTTGAGCCTCTTCAATGGCTATACCTCCAAATAATAAGTATCCGGCTTTTCCGGATCATAAGGTTCATTAGCCCACATGATCGTAACCATATCTTCTTCTCCGAGGTTTTCAATGTGATGCGTATAACCGGTTGGGATATCGACAACTTCCATCTTCTTTCCACTGACATAGTATTCTATAATTTTGTCTGAGCCAATCATTTTAAAACGAATCACACCGGAACCGCTGACCACCAGAAATTTCTCATTCTTGGTGTGATGCCAGTGATTCCCCTTAGTAACACCGGGTTTGGAGATATTAACAGATACCTGTCCCCTATCCGGCGTCTTGATAAACTCAGTAAAAGATCCTCTTTTGTCCACATTCATCTTGAGCTCATAGCTAAATCTTTCTTCGGGAAGATAGCTTAGATAAGTACTGTAAAGCTTCTTTGTAAATGGATCAGCCATGTTTGGAATAGAACAATCCTCACGGCTCTTTTTAAATGAATAAAGTAGCTCTACAATTTCTCCCAAAGAAATGGTGTGTACTACAGGCACTTCACAAAAATCCCCAACTTTGTTCTCATTACCACCCAAAGCATTGATCAGCTCTTCGACAACATCATCTATATAAACAAGAATCATCACGACACTTGGCTCATTCACTTTTATAGGTAAGTCACGGGCAATATTATAGCAAAACGTGGCTACTACACTATTATAGTTTGGCCTACACCATTTTCCGAACACGTTTGGGAATCTATAAACTAATACTCTGGCCCCGGTTTCCTTACCATAGTTAAACAATAAATCTTCTCCGGCCTTTTTACTTCTTCCATAAGGATTATCCAATTCAGCCTGAATAGAAGAGGAGATCATTACGGGGCAGGTATTGTTTTGTTTTTTAAGTGTATCCAACAAAACTGAGGTGAAATCAAAGTTTCCCTCCATAAATTCTGACTCTTTTGGGGGGCGATTAACCCCGGCTAAATGAAAGACGAAGTTTGACTCTTTACAGTACTTTTCAAGTAAAGCAGTATCTGTATCAATATCATATTCAAAGATCTCTTTGTATCCTCTATTCCTAAGTTCTGATATTAGATTTTTACCTATAAATCCATTAGCACCGGTGACCAGTATCTTCAAGCTTCATGCCACCTTTCCAACTCTTCTTTTACATAATCAATCTTCGATAATTTCTCTTTGACCTGCTCGATATTCAACCTCTCAGTATTGTGCGAGTTATACTCCTTCTGAAACGATAGCTTGTAGTCTCCTTCTACAAAGTACTTATCATAGTTTAGATCTCTTTTGTCTGCAGGTACTCTGTAGAAACTGCCCATATCTTGAGCCACAACATACTCTTCTTTAGTTAGAAGAGTCTCATACAGCTTTTCGCCATGTCTTGTACCGATGATCTTTATTTCATTGTTTGCATTAAAAAGCTCCTTTACCGCTTGAGCCAAATCGCCGATTGTAGAGGCCGGCGCTTTCT
>JAAZKM010000008.1 GCA_012799835.1 Candidatus Methanofastidiosia archaeon | reverse complement strand
CAGCCTGTGGTAGCGGAAACTTCTTAACTGAAACTTATATTTCTCTTAGGCGTTTAGAAAATAAACTTGTAAGTGAGCTACATGCGGGCCAAATTATTCTGGGGGATACCCGTGATTTTAGCCCAATTAAGGTATCTATTTCTCAATTTTATGGTATTGAAATCAATGATTTTGCAGTGACTGTGGCTAAAACGGCCCTATGGATTGCAGAATCCCAAATGATGAAGGAAACAGAAGACATCATCAATGCCTACCTTGAATACTTTCCTATCGACAGCGATGCTAGAATCGTTGAAGGTAATGCTTTAAGGGTGGATTGGGAAGAGGTGGCCCCTAAGGATGAATTGAACTATATTATGGGAAATCCGCCTTTTGTGGGGGCTGAATACCAAACGAAGTCTCAAAAAGATGACATGAGAGCCATATTTGGGAGGAAAGCAAAACTAAAAAATCTAGACTATGTTGCATGCTGGTTTATCAAAACAATGCAAATTATGTGCAATAATACTTTAGTGAGGGCTGCACTTGTTTCGACAAATTCTGTCACTCAGGGAGAACAAGTAGAAACACTATGGGTACCTTTGTTAAATAATGGTATAACTATTGATTTTGCATATCAAACCTTTAAATGGAATAGTGAAGCAAAAGGGAAAGCTGCAGTACATTGTGTAATCATTGGATTTAGCAAGAAAAATATTAACATCGCTCATAAGTACTTGTATTCCTCAGGTGGGACAATGGTAAATGCTAAAAATATTAACCCATATTTAGTTGATGCACCAAATGTAATCATAAAAGAGGCAAGGAAATCTTTATGTGGAATGCCGAAAATGATGAAGGGAAATCAGCCAACAGAAGGTGGTTTTTTATTACTTTCAGTTCAAGAAAAGAATGAGTTACTATCCAAAGATCCCACTGCGGAAAAATGGATTAAAAGGTTTATGGGTGCTAGAGAATTTATTCAAGGCAAAGAAAGATATTGCTTGTGGTTTGCGGATGCAGATATGCGAGAAGTACGAAAACATCCTTTATTGATGGAACGTATAGAAAGAGTAAGAGAAATGCGGTTGGCTAGTAGTGATGCCGGAACAAGAAAAAAAGCGGATATTCCTTGGCTATTTAGAGAAACGAATAATCCAGAAAGATCGTTAGTTGTTCCCGCTACATCTTCTGAGAAAAGAAGATATGTTCCAATTGGATATGTTGATCAAGGTGTAATATTAAGCAATGCAGTACTAACAATACCAAATGGGGATTTAATTTTGTTTGCGGTCCTTATTTCTAATGTTCATATGGCCTGGATGAGGGTTGTAGCTGGTAGATTAAAGAGTGATTATAGATATTCGGCTTTTATCGTATATAATACTTTTCCGTTTCCAAACTTAGAGAAAAGTATGAAATTAGAATTAGAAAAAACTGCTGAAAACATACTAAAAGCTAGAAAAATATATAAGGATTGGACAATGGCAGACTTGTATGACGATCTAATAATGCCACCTGAACTTAGAACAGCTCACCAAGAGAATGACAAGGCAGTTATGGAAGCCTATGGCTTTGACTGGCGAGAAATGACTGAGTCGGAATGTGTGGCTGAACTAATGAAAATGTATCAGGAATTAGTTCAGGCATAATATTTTTTTAAATAGGTTACTTTATATTTACCGATGGCTACGATTTCGCCGAAGCTTGCTACACCATGGATAGGATCTTCATGTTTGTGGCTCCACACCGGTTCAAGTTCTTCCGTTTCTATCAGCTCTGCAGTAATGATGGGTTAAGAAGTTTTTTATGGTAAGCCCCGGAAAGGACAACCTTATAGTTGTCAATTTCAACAAACTTTAAAAAGGCCACAAGACTGAATATTAATCCGTGTAAATGGCAATAATCTCCATAAAAAACAAATGGAGGTTATAAAATGAAAAAGTCAAAAAATATTCTTACGGACAAAGAAATGGAATTGGTAAATCTACTTATGCAAGATTGCCAGAATACAGGTGATATTCAGTCAAAACTAAAACGGTTATTCGCAGGAACAATCGAGCAAATGTTAGAAGCGGAGATGGATGAACATTTAGGTTATGAAAAACATTCGATAGAAGGTAACAACAGCGGTAATTCACGCAATGGATACAACCATAAAACTATTATCAGCGATTACGGTGGAAGCAAAATTGCAATACCACGTGACCGTAACGGAGAATTTGAACCCAAGCTTCTTCAAAAGCATCAAACTCGAACAGATGAAATTGAACAAAAGATAATTGCAATGTACTCAAAAGGCATGTCACAACGCGATATAGAGGATAATTTGAGGGAAATATATGGGGCGGATGTATCTCAAACATTAATTTCGAAAATTACAGATAAAATCCTGCCTGAAGTAAACGAGTGGCAAAACCGACCGTTAGAAACCATTTATCCCATAGTTTACTTTGATGGCATTGTGTTCAAAAGCCGTAAAGACAACCAAATTATCAATAAATGTGTCTATACAATTTTAGGCATTGATATGAACGGCCAAAAGGATATATTGGGGATCTGGATAAGCGAAAACGAAGGTGCCTCCTTTTACGCAAGTT
>JAAZKM010000092.1 GCA_012799835.1 Candidatus Methanofastidiosia archaeon | reverse complement strand
TTCCGATATAAGGATAAACGTCTAGGCCAATTCGCTCTGAACACATCATCGCGGATATTATTTCTGGTGAAGCAACGTCGTGAATTTTAGGCCTGTTTGTATTATTAATTGAACTATCCATAGTATCCTCATATTGTGCTAATTTGTCTAAAAAAATTACATCTGATTGATAAGCAATAGATTCAACCGGCCATCCGTGTTCTCTAACAAAGAGATAAGCGTTAAGTTCATCAAGGTCAGTGATTGCGCTAAAGAACAGAAGAATTAAAATAAATACAATAGAAATTGGTTTATAGATTTTTTTGTTTTTAATGATTTGTATTTAATCATTAGGGATGGAATAATTAGGATAATGAGAAAAACCAGGAAAAAGAAAAGTGTATACGCTGGGATAATATATAATGTTTTTATTATATAGTACTCAATAATTGTCATATTTTACTCAATCCTTCAAGAAAAATTAATCATGCAACAAGCGCAGAGAACCTGCGGTGTTTTATAAAGTTAATGGCCACACTCTTAGAAGTATAGACAATATAAGCGGTCCTTTTGCAACTGTCTAGAGTTCGAATTAAAGATATTTTTTCAATTAATTTTATGAAAGTATCGTTGATCAAATCCTCTACATGGTCCGCGTCATGGGTAATATTGTAAACGGTCTTTCGCACCAGACCATAATAATCATAATATAGATTCAGCATAAAGGCCTTATGCTCGCTTTCTATTGCGGCGATTAACATCATGATCATTCAAATCACATCCTTTATTAGGATTATACATAATCCTAATAGGAATTGGTGACAGAAAATGAAGGAATCGAGATAAAATGCAAGGCGTTTTCGTGTGACAAGTTGCACTAAAACGCCTTTCCACAGTCTTGTATATTTGGATTAATTACTATTAATGTCGGTTACATATATCTTCCATTCTCCGTTATGATGAAGGAACTTTAATTGATCTTCAGTGTTGTTCCTGAGCTCTATATCTACTTCTGCCACCCAAATCGTTCCTTTTTTTGATATTTTATCTTTTATTTGTTTCTGGGTCTTTAAAATTTCTTTGCAGTCCTCATCTGTAAGTTATATTTCTCCATGACCAGCATAAGCTTGATTCCCTTTTGTGACCTTAATCTCAAGTGTAGCCGCTCCTTCTAATTCGGCTAAAAGCTCTTTTTCTCTGCATCAGTCAAACCAGTGTTTATGGGGCATTCCTGTATAATCTTATTATTGGCGACATCGATAAGCATAAATCGGTAGTACCCTAAAAACGCGCTGCTTTCTTCATCCATAGGCACAATCGAGCCAATCGTTTCGCTGTCTACTACGACATAGGGCAATTCATTGCTGACTAGCGAGTTCCGCAGGATGGAAATCTCGTGTTTTTGCCCGCTTTTATCATACGCGTAAAGAAAAGATCCCGTGTTTGGGTTATATTCAACCGCGAGGGTAAAATTAAGATTCTCAACATTGTAGCTGTTGTCGTCGTTCCATTGCAAGGTTTCAATATCAAACCCATCCCGCAGGTTTGCCGGCAATTTATCCGGGTGAAGATCGTCTAACGAGCTAGCCGAGTATAAAATTTTACCATCGTTAAAATCAAGGAAAAATATATCCTTTGGGTTATACGTATAATTTTTATCTAACGTATTGCATACCAGCGCATATATTCCGTCCGGTGTGAACCTCCACTTAATTTCCAAATAATCGTCAGACGGGGAAACCCATTTAACGGCCCGGTCGATAATATTGGCCGAAAGATCATATCTGATCATATATGGGTACAAGCTGGCATATAGATAAGCGGACTGGCTCGGAA
>JAAZKM010000091.1 GCA_012799835.1 Candidatus Methanofastidiosia archaeon | reverse complement strand
TACCAAGTGAAACAAGGTATGGGAGGATCTTTGCAAGGACCTCAAAAACCTGTATGTCGGACATCTAAAGTCCTCGATGTCCAATATCATACATTGGTGTTTAAAAAGATTGTCCTTTTAAATAAAAGCAACAATTAAAATTTAGGATGTTTTCGTAGATTATTATCCTTTGTAGCCAAGTTCTCTTGCTTTATTAAAATATTCTTGAGATTCCACATCTCTTCCAAGAGATTTAAGGGATAATCCTTTGCCAGCCCATGCAGTTGCAATATTTGGATCCAGCTCGATAGCCTTATCATAACACTGCAATGCCTCTAGGTACCTTCCTAGCATAGAAAGTGAAGTTCCTTTGTTATTCCATATACGTGCATCTTTAGGATTCAGCTCGATAGCCTTATCAAAACATGGCAATGCCTCTGTGTGCCTCCCCAGTCCAGAGAGTGTTAATCCTTTGTTGCCCCATGCAGTTGCATAATTTGGATCCAGTTCGATAGCCTTATCAAAACACTGCAATGCCTCTAAGTGTCTTCCTAACTTAGAGAGTGAATCTCCTTTGTTATACCATGCAAATACATAATTTGGATCCTGCTCGATAGCCTTATCAAAACATGGCAATGCCTCTGTGTGCCTTCCTAGCCTAAAGAGTGAATCTCCTTTGTTGGTCCACGCACGTGAATCCTTTGGATTCAGCTCGATAGCCTTATCATAACACGGCAATGCCTCTCTGTCCTTTTCTAGTGTAGAGAGAGATAATCCAAGATATGCCCATGCTAAGGCATAATTTAAATCCAGTGCAACGGCCTTTTCATAACATTTGATTGCATTTGCCACATCACGTAACTCAAGATACTCATTTCCTTTTCTTCTAGCCTCTATAGCTTCAGGATTCTTACTTTCCATATGTTTATACTTTTCATATGAGATTGGATCCAACATGCCATTGCAGTAGGGGCAAGTTGCCCATGCCATTATTAATCCCTTGCCACAATGTCCACATAAAGAAATGTAATTAGCCTGATCTTGTTTTTCCTTTGATAAATGTTCCCCGCAGTAAGGGCAGTATGAGAATTTACTGGAAATAGTTTTACCACATTTTTTACAGCCTATTTCCTCCATCTTTACCACGTATAATTATAATTTTCATCTTTTATAAAATTATGGAAAAATAGGGAAAAATTAGTTTTTTCCATTTTATATTTGGCCCTAAAAACAACTATTCTTTCTTCCAGTTCCAGAATCTGTTGCTTGGCATCACTTTCCACTCCTTGTCCCGACACTCTGTTCTAACTGGGATCCAAATGTTTCTAATCTTTTTCATGGGGCAGATGTTGCATGGGCCTGGACTCTGCTTTTTGGAATTACCAGAATAGCTGCACCTGATGTATGAGAATGATCTACTGACATGCGATCTTTTGATGTGGGGGCATGTTATGCTTTCACAATCGTTTTTTGTGGATGCTACCCTTATGCGCTTGTCATACACCTTCATCTTCCTGATGCTAATAAACTCAGGTATGGTCTTTTGGACCTGAATTCTATAGAAAAAATCAAGCCTTGTCTGTGTCAAATTACTGCCCATGGCCTTAATTTTAAGGCTAGGTATATTATGCAAATCCTAGAGCAAAATACTAGTTAGTATTTTTAGGGCCTAATAGAATATGGAAAAGAATTTTTTCCCTATTTTTCCATATCTTTATATATCTTGAAACAATAGTGATTTGAGGTAAATATATGACTACTGTTTGTAAAGAAGAAACGGAATGTAGTATATGTAATAAAAAAAGTTCACATGAATTAATTATGAGCACGAATGCATTTGGCTCTCCAGACTTGGATACAAGGCCACCAGAAATGAGGAGGTCAACCATGGTTTACTGGGTCCAGGAATGCCCTTATTGTGGCTATTGCAATGAAAACATTGGTTATGCAAATAAGGAATATCCAGAATTAATAAAAACAGAATCTTATCGTGATCAGCTTAAAAACAAAGATTATCCACAACTCGCAAATCGCTTCTTGTGTAACTCATTTCTTACCGAGAGGGATAGATCATACAAGGAATCCGGACTTCAATCATTGTATGCGGCATGGGCGTGTGACGATTCACCTGAACATTCAGAGATGGCAATCAAATGCAGAGAAAGAGCATATGATCTTTTTCAACTAGCAAAATCGAATGGCGAAAACATTTTAAACAATGACCTTGAAGACGGAGTTATTTTGGTAGAACTTCTAAGAAGGATGAAGAGATTTGATGAGGGGCTAGAAAAGTGTATCAAAGAAATAAGTAAGAATTCTAACTGTATCTTAAAAAAAATTTTAGAGTACGAAAAACTTCTTATCGAAAATAAGGATAGTAATTGCCATAATGTAAGGGAGATCCAATTAAAATAATTGGCCCAATCTTTTAATGGAAGTTGGGGATGTTAAAGGATCGTTTAATGAAAATAATTATAGTTTCATTTGACCTTTTCCTTCTTTACCTTGTCCATAAGCCTGGCCTTAATCTCTGGGTCTGAGTTCACAATCGTAGAGAAGAGCTATTACCGCCTTGTCACGTGGGTGTTTGGAAGCTTCGATTAATTGCAGAATTTCATCTTTAGTTAAGACCTGTGGTTTTCTTAAGTGCATCTTATCCCCTCTCAATGTTTTAAGATCAGACCAGTCCTCACCTTTTAACCACTTGAAGAATTTATTCATAGTCCTGCGATATTCGTTTTTTAAAGAATCTGATAAATTTCCAATTTCTACCTTTTCCAATACCTCAATTATGTCCTTGGAGTTCCCTGTAGAAAAATCATTATCCTTGTATCTTTGGCAAATGAGCCTTAAATCAATCATATAACGGACAGTTCTTAGTATCCCAATCCTACTGGCAATCAGAAAACTTTTGAACTCCTTTATTGTGTTAATATTAATCTCGGATATCCCAGAATTTATTAAACGTTTTTCTTCACTATAAAGCAAAAGCTTTTCTTTGTAAATTCTCATATATCAAACATCGGTAGTTGTGATAAATACGCTATCCTACCGCATTTGTAATAAGAAAAAATGTCCTTTCCCGCACTTTTTTTACAAAGTTATACTATACTGACATGAGATTTTTTATTGGTTGTATCAATCCTTAATTTAAAAAAATGAATTTCCACATTATTTTATTTTTGATTTAGGTTATTTAAAGGATACATAATATT
>JAAZKM010000090.1 GCA_012799835.1 Candidatus Methanofastidiosia archaeon | reverse complement strand
CGAATGCAAATGGGGAACTAATTTTTCCATAATGTACATGCTATATTTGTGAATGTAAACACTTAAAAAACTAAAGAAAGAAGATGATTTAGATATGATCAGAAAGGGAAAAAGGTTGATAAGCCTTCTCATAATGTTTATATTTGCAACCATGTTGTTTACGGGTTGTGCAAATATAGGCCAATCACAACAACTTAAAATTGGTCATGTAGCAAAACCCGGGAATCTTCTTTTGTACCTGGCAAATGATCTGGGATATTTTGAAGAGGAAGGTATTGATGCAGAATTAAGGTTGTTTGAAAACGATGAAGAAGGAATAGCAGCAGTAGTGTCCGGTGAAATTGATACAGGTACTTTTAAAAGTATGCCGGAATTATTGGCAATAGATGCCGGAGAAGATTTAAGAATAGTTGGCGGGGGACAACAAAATGGATATGGAATTTACACCTTGGAAGAAAATGAAAGGGAGTACGACTTCCTTAAGAATTATAGGGGAAAAACAATAGGTACTATAAAAAATTCTGCGGAAGATGTACTGACAAAAGCAGCTATATCGCGTCTATGCCTTGAAGAAGAAATAAAGGTTGTTGAATTTAATACAATTGACGAAAACGTAGAAGCGATTAGAAACGGTGTAGTTGATGCAGGAACTTTTTGCACATCAGATTTGGACAAGTCCCAACGTGAAGGTTTAAGGTTTGCTGTAAAATCAAATGAGTTACTTGAAAAACATCCTAGCTATACGCAAATTATGAAAGACAGTTCCTTAAAAGATAGAAGAAATTTAGATTTACTTGTAAGGTTTAATAGGGCTACTCTTAAAGCATATAAACATTATCTAGAAAATCCTGAAGAAACGGTGAATATAATATTAAATTATGTGGATAGTGATAGAGATATGCTTATGGGAGATATATATGATGAAAATAAAGAGTTTTTTTTAGAGTATTTCTGGCCTAATCCAAATCCAATAAGGGCTTATAACTGGAAGTTTTTAGAGGACTTGGAGTTGCTTGGTTATCTAAAATCTGACAAAGATATATTAAATGATTATGCACATGACCCAAGTTATGTTGAAGCTATGAATCAATTAGCAGACGAAACCGCCGATCCTGTTTATATTGAACTAAAAAGCATTCATGTCTGCTGAGTTCATTAATCAATTAGACTCTGGTTCAGAGTCATATTTATAAAAAATGATGTATGTAAATTGTATTTGTTGGTACAAATGCAAGAGGAGGTTAAAATGGGATTTAAATTTAACTTTTTTCTAACTGTGTTTCCGGAAATTTTACCATTTTTGAAAATTACTTTATTTCTTGCAATAACAGCGTATTTATTAGCATTAGTTTTAGCTATAATTATATCTGTTTGCCGAACGTTTAAAATCAAAGGAATTAATAAATTTCTTGATTTGTATATATCATTATTTCGTAGTACACCTATAGTAACACAATTATTCTTCATTTATTTTGGCATTCCACAAATTATACCGGCATTTGGCATGATAGATGAGATGATTATATTAATAATTGTTTTGGCTCTGAATGAAGCTGCATATATGGCAGAGGTTATTCGCGGAGCGTTTTTATCTATTCCCAGAGGTCAATACGATGCGGCAAAATCTATTGGTATGACCACAAGAGAAACACTACAACATATTGTTATTCCGCAAGCTATTCGTATAGCCCTGCCCGGTTTGGTAAACAGCATCATTAGTTTGACAAAAGGAACCTCCATAGGATATACAATTGGTGTACTTGAAATGTTGACAGCATCTCAGTTGTATGGAGCCCGCACCTATAGAACGATAGAAGTATATGTTGCAGTATTACTTATCTATTGGGCAATTGTACTTATTATGACAAGATTTCAATCTGGGGTGGAAAATAGGCTAAATCGCAGATATTCTTAGGCGAAAATAAGTTAAGTAGGTGAATAAATGATAAACATAAAAAATCTTCATTGTCAATATGGGGATCTCAAGGTACTGCATGGAATTGGCACAACAATTAAAAAAGGAGAAAAAGTGGCTGTCATTGGGCCATCAGGAGCCGGGAAATCTACTTTTATAAAAGCATTGAATTATTTGGTGCCACCAACACAAGGTATACTTGAAATTGAAGATTTAAAGGTTGATTTTGAAACAATAACTCCAAAAGAGATTCAAAAACTTAGAAGAAAGTCAGCAATGGTATTTCAACAACATGAACTGTTTTTAAATAAGACAGTGTTTGATAATATTTTAATTCCAATGACGGTGGTGCAGAATATTCCTAAGGATAAGGCCGTTGAAGAAGCAAATGAAATCTTGGAAAAAGTAGATTTAATTGATAAAAAGGATAAATATCCATTGATGCTGTCCGGTGGGGAACAACAGCGTGTTGGGATAGGAAGGGCTATAGCAGTACATGCTCCATTATTATTGATGGATGAACCGACTTCATCCCTAGACCCCGAGCTGGTAGGAGAATTGCTATCACTGATTCAGTTAATGATTGAAGAAGAACAAAAAACATTAATTATTGTTAGCCATGCTTTAAATCTTGTTAAGGAAATAGTTGATAGAATTATATTTCTTTATGAAGGAAATATATTAGCAGAGGGGACACCGGAGTATATTTTTAATGGGTCTCGGGATCCTACTCTTAAAAAATTTCTCTATAGTTTAAGTTTGGCAAATTAATTAAGGAGGGAAGAACAAATGAAGAAAAAACTGCTGTTTGTGCTGGTGGTGCTTGCAATAATAATCTTAGCGATTGGATGCAGTAATACAGAGGAATCAGATTCCGAGTCACTTTCAGAAAGAAAGGTACTGCAGGTAGCTACTCCGGGGCAACACTATCCGTGGAATTACTACGAGTCCGGGGAATTAGTAGGGATTGATATTGCGACCTTGGAGGAAGCATGTCGCAGAATTGGTTATGATGTGGAATATAAGATAATGATGGTTGAACTAATTTATGGGTCAATAGATGCCGGGAAGACTGACACAGGAGCCTGACGATTTACTATAACGCAGGAGCGTTTAGAGAATTATGTATTTTCAGAAGAATATTCATTTACCCCATTCTTTTTAGTTGTACATGAAGATAGTGATATTGAATCGATGGAGGATTTAGTTGGCAAAAGGTTTATAGCTGATCCAAAATCCGTGGCATATGAATTTATAAATGAATATATTGAGGAAAACAATTTGCAAGGACAAATTGAGGTTGTTGCTTCAGAAGCAGAAGCATTTATGGAAATAGAGTTGGGACGTGCAGATGCAACATTTGATTCGATAGTATTATTTGATAACAAATGTGAAAAAGGGGACTACAATTTAAAACTTATCGGCGAGCCTGTCGGAGATCAAAAACATGCTTTTCCATTTAGAAAAGATGTTGATCCGGAATTTCTAGAGGCATTCAATAAGGCCATAAAGGATATGATGGAGGATGGTTTTATGACAGATTTATATATGGATTATTTTGGTATAGATATCTCTAAACCTATGTCTGACAATGTAGTAATACCAATACAAGAATAAAATAATAAGTAGTATTTGTTTTCTTGCAAAAACATTGCATCTTAGGGGCTTGAGCCTTGAAATTTCGAGGGCTCGAGTCCTAAAATTCAATTTGAATTTATGGAACAAACAAATAATTGAGGAGGTTGGAATGAGATTTCAATTTGATTTTTTTATTAAAAGTTTTTTTGAGATATTGCCATATATAAAAATGACACTATTTATAGCACTAGCATCGTTTATTTTATCAATAACTCTTGCGCTAATTATATCTACTTTTCGGATGCTTAATATTAGGGTATTTGATAAATTTTTTAAAGTATATATATCTTTCTTTCGCAGCACACCTATGATGGCACAATTATTTTTGTTTTATTTTGGACTACCACAGATCTTTCCATCTCTAACAAGATTTAGCTCTATGATTATTTTAATAATAGTTATGTCACTAAATGAGGCTGCATTTATGTCAGAGATTATCCGAGGGGCATATTTTTCTGTTCCAAAGGGTCAATACGATGCGGCAAAATCCATTGGCATGACCACAGGGGAATCACTGCGGCATATCATCATCCCACAAGCTATTCGTATAGCTTTACCTGGTTTGGTAAATTGCACCATATGCTTGATAAAAGGATCATCCATAGGCTTTACAGTTGGAGTAATGGATATTATGACAGCAGGTAAAATTATATTCAGTCGGACTTATCGGTCGATGGAAGTATATGCTGCAATATTACTTATTTATTGGGGTGTTGT
>JAAZKM010000089.1 GCA_012799835.1 Candidatus Methanofastidiosia archaeon | reverse complement strand
GCTTCAACATGTGCCACAGGTATATGACACTTTGCACCAGAAAGTGCCCCTGCTAAAGTGGAATTTGTATCGCCATAAATTAATATCAAGTCTGGGGATTCCTTAATTATTACACTTTCTATACTCTTTAACATTTCACCAGTCTGTTTTCCATGTGACCCTGATCCAACACCTAAATTATAGTCAGGTTCTTTTAAAGAAAGTTGACTGAAGAAAATTTTTGACATGTTGAAATCATAGTGTTGACCAGTATGAAGAAGAATTTCTTCAACATTTTTATTTTCTGATATGGCTCTAGACACAGGATAGGACTTTATGAACTGGGGCCTTGCACCCACAATTGTCAATATCTTCAATTAAATCAATCCCTCATACATTTCGATTAGTTTTCCCGATTCCTTTTCCCAGTTATATTCTTTTTCCACGAGTTTTCTCCCACTACTGCCCATTTTTTGCCTTAAACTTGGATTCTTAACTAGAGTTTCAATGTTTTTAGCAATTTTTATAGGGCTTTCTGGATCAGAAAACAAGGCACAACTCTTAAACATTTCTTTCCAATGTTTAAAGTCAGACATTATGATTGGCAAACTGCATGCCATATACTCAAATGGCTTGTTTGGTAATGAATCGTCATTGTTAGGAGAGGGCAGATAATTTATTATCCCTATATCTGCCGATTTGCCATATCCATAAAGTTCTTCTTGTTTAACGATCCCTAGATATTTTACTTTTTTCCATCCAGCTAATTTTTGGCATTCTTCTTGGAATCCTACCTCCCATTTACCAAATAAAAGAAGTTCAACATTCTCATCGACATATTCTAAAGATTCTATAAGTTGCTTTACTCCACGAAGTTTTGTTATTCCTCCTTGGTATACCAATAATAGCTTCTTAGATCTGATTTCAATTTCATTTGACTTGTCTATTAAAGACAATATTGGAAAATTTCTCAATAAAGTTGTTTTTTTCTTTGAATACTTTAAAGCGATATGTGACGTAGCAGCAATAATTCTATCAAAAAAAATTGATGCTAACTTTTCTAAAATTGAAAAATATATGGAAACAATTATTTTAAATGGCATTGGCCAGAGCTTCTCAAATACATCCTTTGGATGATCTTCATGAGCATCATAAATGATCTTCTTATTTTTTAATTTCAAGATAAGCCCGATTGGAATAAGCTCTGGATCATGAAAATGGTAAATATCACAATTTGTTTCAAAACATTTTGATAAAGCAGCCGGGATACTTTTGAATACTTTGTAAAATTTGTTATTAGATTTTTTTAATGAAACTATAGCGATATTGTCCATTATTTCATCTAAATCATGGGGCACTATAAATGAAACTTCATATCCGTTTTTCGATAAAGTTTTACATTCCTTATGAAAGATCCTTGTGTCAAATGGACTATGCCTAATTGAAACATGGGCGGCTGATTTCATAATTATCGCTCTAAAGTAACTTATTTAAATACTTTTTATATCCTTTGTCTAGTCATTATGTGCGGAATATCTGGAATTTTATCCTTTAATGGAAAATACAATAGAGAAGATATTCATAAAATGAATGAGATTCTTTCTCATAGGGGCCCTGATGACGAGGGAACTTATTTTGATGATTATATTGGCCTTGGCCATAGACGACTTAGCATCATTGATTTGAGCAAAGCTGGGCATCAACCGATGTCTGATGAGTCAAAAAGATACTGGATAGTTTTCAATGGTGAAGTATATAATTATCTTGAGATTAGGGATGAGCTTATAGAAAAGGGGCATGACTTTAATTCTAATACTGATGCCGAAGTAATATTAAAGTCTTACATCGAATGGGGTGCACATTGCCTTAAAAAATTTAATGGTATGTGGGCATTTGCAATTTGGGATAAAGAAAAAAAAGAATTGTTTTGTGCAAGGGACAGATTTGGCATAAAGCCCTTTTACTATTACAATAAAGAGGATTATTTTGTATTTGCTTCAGAGATTAAGGCCGTTATTGAAGCTGAAGATGTTCCAAAAGAGCCTAATTACGAGAGGATTTTACAATATCTTGGAAATTATCCTTTATTAGAAAATCAATCAACTTTTTTTAAGGATATATTCCAACTACCAAGTTCTCACTTTGCATTGGTAAATGCAAAGGGAATGACCATTGAAAGATACTGGGACATTGAGAAAAAGAACATTGAAGGCGTAGATGAAAAAGAGAAATTTTTAGAGTACTTTAAGGAATCAATTAGATTAAGACTTAGAAGCGATGTTCCAATTGGAACTTGCCTTAGTGGGGGGCTTGATTCTTCTTCAATAGTTTGTGTATTAAGCAATATGATTGATACTTCAAAACAGAAGACATTCTCCTCTTGTTTTGAGGATAAAAGATTTGATGAAAGAGAATATATTGAAGAAATTGTTAAAGCCACTAATGTGACTCCGTTTTATACTTTTCCAGACATAAATGAATTATACTCAAAAATTGAAAAGATTGTTTGGCATCATGATGAGCCTTTTGATAGTACACGGATCTTTGCACAGTGGAATGTTATGGAGTTAGCAAAGAAAAATGGCGTAATTGTATTGCTAGATGGCCAAGGAGCAGATGAAATATTGGCCGGATATATTCCCTATAAGTGGTTTCTCCTCCTTGATTCTCTTAGCGACAGAAATCTTCTTCATTTTTTAAAAAACTTATTTGAATTATTTAAATCTATTAAAAACTATAAAGAGTTTACAAATCTTTCTTATTATAAAATCACAAATAGGTTAATAGCTTCGAAGTTCATTTCCAAAGAAAAAATTAAGTCAAGTAAAGCATATTATCTAAAAAATGAATTTATAGAGAACTATAAAAATAGCATTAAATTAAATCAAATAAACAAGTTTACTTCAAAACTTGAGAATAAATTGTATAATGATGTTTACTACTCATCACTTCCAAGACTTTTGCAATATGAGGATAGAAATTCAATGGCATTTTCTCTTGAATCAAGAGTGCCTTTCTTGGATTATAGATTTGTTGAATTTGTATTTTCTCTTCCAATGTCTAACAAAATTAAAGACGGTTGGACAAAATACTTACTTAGAAAGTCTATGAAAGGTATCCTCCCTGAGAAGGTAAGATGTAGGAAAGATAAGATGGGATTTATCACGCCGCAAGATATATGGTTAAAAGAAATTGAAGATATAGTTAAGAGCACTTTTTATTCTGAAGAATTTAATAATAGGCCTTATATTGATTCAAAAGGGGCTATTGAATTATTAAACAAGTATTATGAAGGTGATTACTCTCTTACTAATACTGTATGGAAACTATTCTGTAGTGAGATATGGATGAAAATTTTTTTTGGAAATCATAGCGTTAACAGAGGATCTTAGATACTAATAAACTTTTAATTAATACTAAAAAACTGAATTCCTTAATAATATTAACAATTTTCTATAAGTAAATATAATTGAAAGAGAATTATACATGTATCAAAAGAAATTACTCTAACTAAAATTATTTGTTACACATTATCTGCTTTAGAGGGAACAACAACATATTGGACATGCTCCTATTTTTTGATATACTGTGACTTAGATTAATGCTTTTATCTTATAATTTATAAATGATTGTCCCCTAGATATATCTCAAATTATTTTACGTTTTTCAATATGAGTATATATATTTTTAACTATTCTCCAGATGTTAGAATTTTCATATGATGGATACTCCACAAATTTTTTAGGTGGGAGATTCATTATCCTTTCAAACTCGACCTCGTTAATTTCAAATTCATTTAAGACAAAATTCATATCTTTCTCCAATAATTTTTTGTTTGGATAAGGATTTTTTTTCAACTCATTTAGAGCTTGCTCTCTTGTAATCTGGTCAGAAACTATCAAACTAGATGAATGAGATTTTCTTTTATCAAATCCAAATTTTTTAGGCAATATGTAGCCTTGGAAGAAGCGAGTATAAACTGATTCATAATGTTTGCCACCATAATTTCTCCACCCTAATTCTTTTTCAATTGTGTGAATAGCATCTTTTTTTACATAATCTATATAATTTAGAATACTGATACGTTTGATTTTTCTTATTTTCATGTCCAAAAATAAATCAATTAGACTAATATGGGGGTAAGAATCCAACTTTATCGTTCCAAATTTTTTTTGGATAGAATTAATGTATTTCCAATCATATGATCCATATGACCAAGCAGGGGGAAATATTGATTCAGTGCTCAAATTTGTTCCAGTTAGTATATAGTTAACTCTCTCTTTTCTCGCAACCCTAAACATACTGGCAACTATTGCGTGATCAGTTGGTATTTCTGAGTCTGGTGTTGAAGCTTTGAGAAATGCCATTTGTAAATCTTTGAACTCTTCCCAATCTATGGTATAAGTGTACAGATCTATGTCCAATTTTTTAACTGTATTTTCAATATTTTTTACTGCAAGTTCAGAATTCCAACCATTATCAAGATGGACTGCAAGTGGCCTTAATCCTAATTTTACAACTATATATGCCACATAAGTGCTATCAGTTCCTCCGCTAACACCAATAACACAATCATATTTCTTTCCTTTACCTCTTTCTTTGATTTTTTTAACTAATTTTTCTAATTCTTTTCTTTTTTCTTCTTTAGTTAAGGAATATGGGGCAATATTAAGTAATTCTTCTGCCTTTTTACATCGATTGCAGATACCATTTTCATCAAAAATTATGCCGGGATCCGTCGTGTCCATTACACATCTTGTACATACTTTAGGTTCAGGATTTACATTTTTCATAACTTTCACTTGATTGAAAAATTGGCCGCTATTTTATGAATGAATACTTCATAATAATATCAAATTAATTATATTTATGATTTTAAACTTTTCTGTATAATACCTTTGTTATTGAGAATTTGAG
>JAAZKM010000088.1 GCA_012799835.1 Candidatus Methanofastidiosia archaeon | reverse complement strand
TTTGTCAGTAGCTTTCCGTCCTTGATTACTGTTGTCCCGCCTGCCACTGCAAAGTTTTCTATGTCAACTTTTGGGTATAGAATTGTTGCTGGCAGCCCTACTTTCTTCCTGCAGTCATAGCAACATGTGTAGTATATAGTGGGTGTAACTGTTTTAATATCGGCACCATTACCGCCTCCAGTCCAATTTGTAACTTCAAATCGTGTAGCTTTTCTTCCACTATCATAAATGGGAATTTTTAAACAGCCATTAGGTTCAGGTTGGATTTGAGGATAGGGCCCGTACGTTTTTATTTCTCCCTGTTCATCATAAGTAGTCACACTAAATGTACTTCTATAATAGCCAGGATTTTCCTCATCACCACAGACTAGAATGTAATTATATTTACTATAATTATAATCGTCGATACAACACCCCTGGTCTGATGAGAGTGAACATTCATAACCATATGTTGGGGAATTTTTGGCTTTTCCCTCTTCCGGTCCCCCAATACGGATTGTTTTCGATGGCGGGCATAGATTAGACGGAATGTCAAAAGATATTGTTTGGCCTGGAGGGTTATTAACTCCCGCAGCTATGGCTGTCGTAGGGTAACTATATACAGATTCATAAAGGTAGCATGGAATGTAATGATCTCCCAAATTCCATTCTCCCATTGCCCCAAAGGCGACAGATAAAGAAATTACCATTATAAACAAAACAGACAATATTATCTTTTTTTTCATTTTACTCCTCCCTTTTTATAGTCAAATAACATTATAGCTCTATTAAATGTAACTCTAATTAATATAAAGTTTTCTATAGATAAAATCTAGAAGATATTGGATTTGATATAAGGAAAGTAATAAAAAATAATTATATGAACTTTCCTAGTTTAAATAGAAGTCCGGGATTCTTTGCAACTATTGCCTTTAGAACACTTATTGTGGATATTGTATCAAGTTTTAGATCTCTTAAGGTGTCTGCAATTGAATCAAGATCTTTTTCTGTTAATTTCATAAAAGCTTCCTGTGCTTTCAGGCATTTGTCAAGTTCCTCGTATATGTCTGGCTTCCACATATCGTTGTATTTTTTTAGGAAGTTGCCTGTATAGTCCCCTTTATCAATTGCTTCGGCGGCTAACATCCCTGCATGCTTTCCTGTTATTATTGCTGTGTGAATACCTCCGCCTGTAAGTGGATTTACGAATCTGCCGGCATCCCCAACAAGTAACAGATTGTCCATATAAGGTTCTTTTAACGGCCCATTAACAGGTATGGCCCCAGCATTTACTTCAACGATTTTTGCCTCTTTGAATCTAGGTCTTTCTATGAATTTGTCAAGATAAAATTGTGCAGTTGCTTTCGCCTTTGTCGGAAGAACACCAAGACCGACGTTTGCCTGGTCGTCCCCTTTTGGAAATATCCAAGAGTAGCCACCTGGCGCATAGCAGTCACCGAAGTAAAGTTCAATGCATGGCTCAACTTCCATCGGCATCATAAGGTATTGTATGCCTGATTCCAAATACCTCAAAGGCACTGTTGTATTCATTCCTAATGATCTTGCAACTATGGAGGGGGGCCCGTCGGCACCGATGACTATTTTAGCATCAATTTTAATATCCTCGTCCATCTGTTTGGCTGTTACGGTTACTCCTTTAGAGTTCCTTTTTGCAGAAGTAAATCTTGTCTTCATTAAAAAGTCTACACCGTTTCTTGCAGCTTCCTTTGCAATGGCCTTGTCAAAAACTTCTCTATCTAGGATCATCCCGCTTTTCCAGTATTTTACCTTCTCACTATCAAGCCTTATAACAGTCCCATTTGGAGAAATAAGTTTTACAAATTCAATGTTAGAGGAAATATACCTGCTATTTTGTTTCATCTCAAGCTTTTCAAATATCCCTTGGGAAACGCCTTCCGCACATTGGACAGGCCCTCCAATTTCCTTCTTCTTTTCAATAAGTATGACATCTGCGCCTTTTGCAGCATATCTTGCAGCGTTGCTACCTGCAGGTCCTCCACCAACTACAAGAACATCGCATTTATAGTTCTTCATTCAATCGCCCCCACAGGGCAAGATTTTACACATATCTTGCAGTCATTACAATTTTCATTGAAAATAACTTCGTTTTCAGTAATATCGATACCGTTATTAGGGCATACAGAAGCACAACAAGTGCATAAAAGACAACGCTCTTTCATGACCTTCAAATGACTCACCTTACCTGATAACTTACGTCTGTGTTTTAAAATTTATGGTTTAAAATGTCATCCTTTTCACAAGATAATAGGTAATGTCGTTATCTGAATCGACAAATGCAAAGACCATATCTTTTTTGACAGAGTGGGCTATCCTAACATGGGCTGCAAGTATGTTGGCATCTATTTTTTCTCCTTCCATAAATACATCAATAATATAGTCTGCATGCCCCTCTTCAATAGATCCACGATAAATACGGAAAGCACACCCGTATTTGAATGCAGTCTTTACTTGATAGCCTTTTTCCTTTAGATCTTTAAAAACAACATACTTCCCAAAAATATTCTGTTCACTTAGTCCATGTTTTAGAAGCTCTTCAAAAGAGAGTTCTTTGTTATCAGATGCAACTTTAATTAATCCTCTCTCAACAAGGTATAGCGCTTCGACAACAGTTAAGTATAATTTCTTATCTATGAGCTCTCCAAATCCCCTTTTTTTATGGATCTTGTTTGCGGCATCTTTGTCATCGATTATTACCCTATTTTCAACAAGAATGGCAGAAAACATAAAATAATTAAGCATTTTGGTGTTAAAAGCTTTTAGAAACACTTAAATATACTTGGACGAATTTCAAATATATTCTAAGGTGGATAGTTTATGTTTAAAGTTTTACAAATTAGGGATACTGCAAGAGTTCCGCCAAACAAATTTGGCGGTGAGCTTGATCAGTCCATAGCTGAAATCTTTCAGAGCCAGTATGAAGGGACATGGGATAAGGATCTTGGATTTATTCTTGCTATCCATAAAATCATTGAAATAGGCGATGGGAAGATAGTTCCAGGTGATGGTAGCGCCTATTATGATACTGTATTTGAAGCATTGACATACTTACCAAAACTATACGAAGTTGTTGAGGGGGAAGTGAAGGAAATCACCGAATTTGGTGCTTTTGTAAGACTAGGGCCAATAGATGGCCTTGTCCATGTATCTCAGCTTACAAATGATTTTATTAATCACGATAAGAAGAATAACACTCTTTCAGGCAAGGAAAGCGGTAGGGTCTTGAAAGCTGGGGACAAAGTTAGGGGAAGAATTGTAACACTTTCTCTTAAGAGAGGCTCTGCAAAGATTGGGATTACAATGAGACAGCCTTATCTTGGCAAATTAGAGTGGATAGCAGAAGAAAAGAAAGAGGGATGAAATGAAAGTAGCGTGTCAGAAATGTCAGCGAATTTTAAATGAAAACATGTGTCCAGTTTGCAAGGATGACAAAACTACCGATAACTGGAGCGGCATTGTGGTAATACTTGATCCTGAAAAATCAAAGATAGCAAAGACCATTGGTGTTAATGTCCCAGGTGCTTATGCCCTTAAGGTTAGGGGATGAAGTAAGTAAATGGTTCTTGTTTTAACAAAATCATTGAGATCAAAACTAAAATCTCCAATAGGGGCCCTTATTGAAGGCGATGTAAAATCTGTGATGGATATCCTTTTGCCCATGATACAGAGTAAAAGGGTGATATCTGTCGGTGACGTTATTTCCAAAAATCTTATTGATTATGGATTTTGTCCTGAGCTAATAATCGTTGACGGTATGAGCTTAAGGGAGGAAATTGGCGATGAAATAGACTGTGATGACACAATTACAGTTGAAAATCCTAAATCTATGATAACAGGTGAGCTTTGGGTAGCAATTGAGCGATTTTTCAAAGACGAAACCAAAAGGTTTAAAAAAATATTAGTAGAGGGAGAAGAAGATTTGGCAGTCATGCCTGCAGTGCTCCATGGAGATGAAAACACAGTTGTGCTCTATGGGCAACCCAATAAGGGTGTTGTGATTATTGAGGTAACAGAACAGAAAAAAAAGGAGATATCAGATTATTTAAATGAGATGGAGGGAGATCTATGGAATTAACTATTGTAAATGAGAAAGAGAACCCACTATTCAGCAGGAAAGAATTAGAAGTTAAAGTAACTCATGATGGTGGAACTCCAAAAATATCTGAAGTTAGGGACAAATTATCTGCTTTAAAGAGCTTCAAGATGGACTCCTTTGTAGTGA
This sequence comes from Candidatus Methanofastidiosia archaeon, assembly GCA_012799835.1. Classification (GTDB taxonomy): domain Archaea; phylum Methanobacteriota_B; class Thermococci; order Methanofastidiosales; family Methanofastidiosaceae; genus Methanofastidiosum. The sequence continues at coordinate 1,444 of JAAZKM010000088.1, read as the reverse complement.
GATCCATTGAAACTGGGTATGGAAAGGACGAATCAGTCGTTAGGGTGTTTGTGTATAGCGACCCCAATACTCTGAAGAGGGTAGAGCAGAAACATGTATTGAAGAGAAACGGCCTAATTGTGGAAAAGGAGGAAAACTGATGCCATCCTTGTATAGTGTAGAGGGGGACAAGGTAGTTAAAAAGAATCCTTTTTGTCCAAGATGTGGCCCGGGAACCTTTATGGCTGACCATAAGGACAGGTATGTATGTGGAAAATGTTCATATACTCAATCCAAAAAGGCGAAATAAAAATAGAAAATAACTATTGTTAAACAATAGTTAAACTTTTTTAATTGCTGTTGTAAGCGAAAACTATAAAAAGGGTTGGTTACATATTTATAGTTAGCTTTAGTATTAATGCTTAATATGGGCTCCAAAAGGGGGATGGTATTATAAGAAGACTCAATAAGCTGTTTGGTAGAGATCAAAGTCAGGACTATGGTGACTATGATGAAAGTTACTATCCTGATGATTATTACCAAGATGAATATACGGAAGATGAATCATGGGCTCAGGATGAAAAATCAGAGGCACCAAGTGCTATTAGAGAAGTAGAATCAGTTCCATATGAGGAAGAGGTTCTTAAGAGAAACGATTTCATGGATTATGGGGTCGTTTACGTAAAATCCTTGAAGCTCAGAGGACTTGGAGATATCCGGGATATTTCTAAGCAGCTATCAGAAGGGCATATACTGATAGTTGATATTGGTCTTTTGGCAGAAAGGGAACCGCTTGAACTTAAAAGGGCCGTTGATCAGATCAAAGGTATCTTGAGAGGGATAGGCGGGGATATTGCTGGTATCAGTGAACGAAAGATTTTAATAGCCCCTTCATCTGTCAAGATAATTAGATCGCATGAACAATGAAAATCTAGAATGTGAATATTGCCCATCGTGTAATAAAAAAACTCTTAGGGTAACTAATACGGTTATTTCAATTCCCTATTTTGGGGAAGTTCTAGATTTTACTATTTTTTGCAGTAACTGTGGGTATAAAAGGGCGGATATTATGCCCATAGAAGTTAAAGAGCCTTCAAGATATACTGTAAATGTTGAATCTGCATGTGATGTGAACATTAGAATTGTAAAGTCTAGCACATGCACCATCAGGATTCCAGAGCTTGGAATCAAAGTTGAACCTGGGCCGCTATCTGAAGGATATATCAGCAACATAGAAGGTCTGTTTTCTAGAATATCCCAGGTAATTAGCATGGGAATGCGAATGGGCCAGAGTGAGGAAAGAAAAAAGGGTCAGGAGTTAATTGATAAGATTAACAAGCTGACTGAAGGTCGGGAAACAGTCTGCGTCATTTTAGAGGATCCGCTAGGACACAGCACCATAGCTTCTGAAAAGGCGATAAAAGAGTCGCTCACAGAAAAAGAATTAAAAGAATTAAAATTTGGG
>JAAZKM010000087.1 GCA_012799835.1 Candidatus Methanofastidiosia archaeon | reverse complement strand
CCATTAATATTTAAGTGTGAATAATCAAGTGGATAATCTTTTTCTGATGCAAATTGACTTAAATCTGTGTTATGAGGATAGATTGCTTCTCTTCCACGAAGTGCAGATAATCCAATTTCACATGTCCCTGTACATGTTGATGTACAAACTGAACACATACCTTAAAATGGCGAAATATTATCTGGCGTTCTCATTTTTGTATTACTTATTGTGCTTCCTAACTTTGGACTATAAGTCATAATAAAACCTCCCTTTAATATTAAAATCAATACTCTTCTCCAATACTCGTCTCTACTTAAATTCTACTCCTGTAGCTAACATATGTCAATTACAACAAATTCTATTTTATGCCATATCATCTTTTAATACAATTTTGCATGATAGTACTTATATTTTCATTTGATAAGTAAAATTAATAAATTTGGGTATATATATTTAAGACAATAAAATGTCTTTATGTTGTTCTAATTCAAAATATATCCCAAAGGAGGAATAAATGTGGATGAAATGAAAAATAACAAGAAAAATCCTATGGCTAAAAACGGACTAGGTGACCCTATTCCGAGCAGAAATCAAAATGTAGGTGCTACTAAGCAGATAAAAACAGCAGCTGGAGCTCCGGTAACTGATAATCAAGACACAATGACCGCAGGCAAGCGTGGCCCAGTATCCTTGCAAGATACTTGGTTTTTAGAAAAAATGGCTCACTTTGATAGGGAAGTTATACCTGAAAGAAGAATGCATGCCAAAGGTTCGGGTGCATTTGGAACATTTACTGTAACTCACGATATTACCAAATACACAAAAGCTAATATTTTTTCTGAAGTCGGCAAAAAAACTGAGATGTTAGCGCGTTTCTCAACAGTTGCAGGAGAAAGAGGCGCTGCAGATGCAGAAAGAGACATCCGTGGATTTGCACTAAAATTTTACACAGAAGAAGGCAATTGGGACTTAGTTGGAAACAACACCCCTGTATTTTTCTTTAGAGATCCAATGAAGTTTATAGATTTAAATCATGCAATTAAAAGAGACCCTAGGACTAATATGAGAAGTCCAAATACTAACTGGGATTTCTGGAGCTCTTTGCCAGAAGCATTATTGCAGCTTACAATTATAATGGGAGATAGGGGCATTCCATCTTCATATAGACATATGCATGGTTTTAGCTCTCACGCGTACAGCTTTATAAATTCCGAAAATATAAGGATGTGGGTAAAGTTTCATTTTAGGTCACAACAAGGCATACAAAACCTAACTGATCAAGAAGCAGCACAGGTAGTTGGTATGGATAGAGAATCTCATCAAAGGGATCTTTATCAAGCTATTGAACAGAAGATGTATCCAAAATGGAAAATGTATATACAGGTTATGACAGAAGAACAAGCAAATTCTATGAAAAATAATCCTTTTGATTTAACTAAAATGTGGTTAAAAAAAGATTTTCCCCTTATGCCAGTTGGAGAATTTGAATTAAATAGAAATCCAGACAATTACTTCGCTCAGATCGAACAAGCAGCCTTTAATCCTGCAAATGTAGTTCCGGGAATTAGTTTTTCTCCTGATAGAATGTTACAAGGCCGTTTATTCTCTTATGGAGATGCTCAAAGATACCGATTAGGCGTAAATCACCATCAAATACCTGTCAATATGCCTAAAAATGTTAAAAATCCGCATAGTTTCCATCGCGATGGACAAATGAGGGTAGATGGTAATCTAGGTAGCGAACTGCATTACGAACCAAATAGCTATGGAAATTGGACAGATAATCCAGAAGACAATCCCCCAATGGAAAAAGGTGGAGATGTTTATAGATATGATTTTAGAGAAGATGATTCTGACTATTATACCCAGCCTGGACTATTATTCCGCGCTATGACAAAAGACCAAAAACAAGTACTCTTTGATAATACCGCTAGAAATATGGGAGACTCGACTCTTCAGATAAAACACAGACACATTTATCACTGTTTTAAAGCAGACCCAGAATATGGTGATGGGGTTGCAAATGCAATGAATATTTCAATCGATGATGTAGATTTACACTTACCTAAGCGTGATTCTCATAAAAATCAATTACTAGCTAATAATTCACACCCAGAGTTAAACTTGCCTACAGATCCAGTGG
>JAAZKM010000086.1 GCA_012799835.1 Candidatus Methanofastidiosia archaeon | reverse complement strand
TAGACCTTGTTTAATTTTTTTAGTTTTAATGTTGCCATAAAAATCTCCCTTCATTTTATAAATTCCATAAGTATTGTAACATTTTAAATGTTAAAAAAAAATGTGCAAATTGCACATCTTTTTTTGACAAATCAAACTGCCAATTTTAAATCCTTGACTTTAATATATTTAGATAGGGTTGATCTGTGAACTTTTAGTTTTCTTGCCACTTTATTAAGGGATAGTCCGGTTCGCAGAAGTTTAATTATTTTATTGTCTTGGCCAAAAAGTTTAAACTGATGTGGTTTTGAAGAACCTTTTGGCCTACCTAAAACAATTCCTTCTTTTCGTTTTCTTTCTAGCGCTTCCTTTGTTCTTTGTGAAATTAGATTTCGTTCTATTTCTGCTGATAAACCAAAAGCAAAAGCTAAAACCTTAGATTGAATATCGTCACCCAATCTATAATTATCTTTATGGTGAAGTCCACACCTTTACTCCTTTTATCATACAAATATTCAAAATATCCATTATCATAAATAAGCTTCTACCTAGTCTAGATATTTCACTACATACTATTATGTCATGTTCTTTTATTTGAGATAAAAGTTTCCCCAACTTTCGCTTATCATAATTTTTTGTTCCAGATATAGTTTCTTCAATCCAACCATCTACACTTAAATTCATTCCTAAAATAAATTTTGATATTTCATATCTTTGATTTTCTACAGTTTGCTTGTCACTACTAACTCTAATATATCCATAAATCATATCATCACCATATAATAATTATAATTTTTTTTATATTTTAAACGACTGATTTTGAGAAGCAGGAACATAAAACGAAATAATTATGAATGTGTTGGTCTTTATTTTAACTACACTGGTTCCTTCAAAAAGATATGATACTGAAAAATATATTTCAGCAAAAACTATTTAATAAATGGGATTTGGCTAGAAAAAAATACTCCAAAAGGCTGTGATCATTTAAATTTAGAACAGAGGAAAAACATATATAATAAATGAAATAAAAATTAAGACCAGAAAAAAATAATAGTGGTATGAGATTCAAGATAGCATCTCTTATATGGACGATTTTAACAAACCAAAAATCTGCTTTGCAGAAACTAACACTTTTGAGAATATAAAAATTGTGCTTTTAAAAGATAATTTTGTAATTGATAAAACTGTTTTCATCATTACATCAGAAAAAGAAAGTATTGAACGCATCTATAATCTGTTAACTTCGAATATTTTTAATTGGTATATAAGGAAAACCTCACCACAACTTAGTGAAAAGGGAATCACAGTGGGAAAATATGCAATTGTTCGTTTTCCAATGCCAAAAAATCTTGATATAAATAGTTATATGCTAACCAATAAAGAATTAAAATACCTATCAAAATAAATACTATTCACACGCTGAAATATAGTTTTTTACATATTCAATTTCTTCTTTTGATAAGTTTAATTCCTTTTCAAAGCTATTTCCTGTCCTATGATTGATTCTTATATACGGTAATTTTAAAATATTGTTTATTTTTATTCCTTTGTCAATCGAGCCGCCACTATAATAATGTATGAGTGCGAAATACCCTATTGTATTTAAATACTTTTCTAATTCTAAATATTCATCACAAACAATTATCCCACAAGAATCCAAAGTTAATCTTTTATCTAAATCTAGAGCAAACCTAGGGCCTTTACTCATTATAGATTGAAATACGATTTTAGGTTGTTCAAAATCGTCCATATACGCGCACCCTCTTAAATTATATGGCGTATCTCCTTGATCTTGTCTTTTCACTAGCGCATCATAAAAACCATCTAAATATTTTTTAATTGATGGTAATATATTAATATTAATCATCGGTATATACGATCCATCATGAGTGGTATAACCATTGTGAGTGTTGATTAAATAAATATTATCCCAATTATATCCCCCAAAAACAATATCGCGACCTCTCAAAATCGGTCGAATAAGTTCATCTGTTCTCTTTCTTTCTTCATCACTCATACATCCGTCTAAAATCTCTTTTCTTGTCTCCTCATTTATAATGAAGGCATCATTTAACCCAGTTAATATTCCTCTATTAATTTTTATATCTTGCCATTGTCCTAACGGTTTCCCATGTTTTTCTATTTTTTCTTTAATGCTTCGTTCTATATCATTTAAAATTAACCAGAGTTGATTTTTCTTAAATCTTATACGATAAAATTCGTCTTCTGGTATTAATGAAAGGTTATCCCTATATTCTTTTGAAAGAGTAATTGCTTTAGTCTTTTTATTATAATCACCTTTCTTTAGTAGCAATATGTTTGTATCAACGGTTGCGTTTTCAAATACATCTCCACCTAAATCTAGTAACAATAAGGGCTGCGTATGCTTGAAAAAATAGTTTCTAAGTGAAGCTCCATATTCAGCGCGCATCCATTTATTGGAGGTTATATAGCATAAAATTCCATTTTCTTTAAGGTTTCTTATTCCTTGTTCATAAAATAGTGCATACATATCTCCTCTTAACTCAAAAGTATTAAATCCTTGACTTTTGTATAAGTCTTTTAAGTCTTTTTTCATATATTGAATTTGAACATACGGAGGATTTCCAATAACTATATCAAATTTTTTCACACCAAACATCCGTTCGGAATCAAAGAAATTTGCTGGTTTATTGTTAATAAATGGGTTCCATGTGGCGATTGTTTGATCTCTAACAGAAGAATATTCATTAATGTGTGATTTAAATATATTAGAAACTTCTTCTATCAATATTAACTTTTTACTTAAATCATGTTCATAGAAGTACTCATTTTGTACTTCAGTATATTTTTCTTCAAATTCTTCTTTAGTATTAAAAAAATCAAGAGAATCATCTTCTAAATTTACTAAGCTGTTGGTACAAACATATTTAAAGTCTAAGTTAGGAAGTGGTTTTAAGTTTTTAGCATCATCATCAATAATCAATGATAACCAACTTCTTAATTTAGCAATTTCAATAGCCATTGGTTCAATGTCTGAACCAAAAATATTGTTTTGCATAATATGAAATTTCGAATCGTAAAAATTAAGTTGTTCAGTACTTTTAGCTAATCGATGTCTTCCTAAACTTTCATCATAAATTGCTGAAAGTCGTCCTAACGTTTGAACTAAAAGTAATGAAAATGCAATCGGAAAGGCTCCTGACCCAACTGCTGGGTCAAGTACTTTGATGTCATTAATAATATTTATTAAATTAGATGATACTTCTTGAGTGCGATCGCCCCAAGGTTTATAGTTGCTTGAAATTTTTAATTCTGCAATTTTCGCTTCAGTTCGATCAATCAATTCAATAATTTTATCATTATCTTTTGAATTGTTATGCTCAGTAATTAAGTGCTCTTTTAATGACTCTTTGCACATGTAGTTAACAATTGATCTTGGGGTATAGAAAGTTCCTTTCGCTTTTTTAGCACTTTCTCCAGTTTCATCAACTACTGTCGCTAATAAATTTTCAAAGACTCGTCCTAACATTTCAGGGTCAACGGCTACTCTAGTATATTCAGGAGTTGATTCATCAACTGTAAAATTAAATTTATTGAAGTGATCATATAAATTATTAAACCAATTTTTAGGGAATTTAACATGATTATCAACCCAGTCATTATCATGTGGTTCAAATAAACCACCGTTTAAATACGGGGTTTTTTTATCTAAACCTTTTCTTTTATCTATTTCAGTATTTAATGTTTCAAAAAATAATGGTTTTAATCTAGTTTCATAATATTCTTCAGATGAAAGATTTTCGATTTCGAAATATTTCATATCTTCATTTATTATCTTACCTTTTTTACGTAAAAACCATAAAAATAAAATTCTACCAATTAGTCTAATTGCAAACATATTTGAGTTGTTTTTAACTACTTCTCTAGTAAGACCATTAGGAATGTTTTTATTTAGATGTGAAACCAAAACAACAAAATGATCGGCAACGCCACTGTAGAATTGTTTGTTAAGTTCTTGAACCTCAAAGGCATCCCATAAGGATTTATGAATGATTTCTTGTGGCAATTGTTTCGTTTCATTACTAATTGTTATTGACTTATTAAAGCAATTATACAGCAGTTCAAAGATTTCTCTTTGATTATGAGTTAATCTTTCAGATAGTTCCAAAACCCGGATATTAGCTCTCTCAGATAATACAATAAAGAGTCCATTTGCTTCTGAATTTAAAATGAAGTCTATACCTACTTTATATTTTGAAAGCCTAGTTAATACTCCGTCTTCAAAGTTTGTTGTTAACTGAGTTGATACTGCGATTCTTGATTTGGCATTAGAATCATTTAAAAAGAAGAAATTACTTTCAACTGGTACTTTTTGTTTATTATAATGATATAACGCTACTCTAGCTCCACCCAAAAATGGGTGTTGTTTATACCATGGTTCATTTTTAATTGATTTATACTGGGAAGAAGGAAATGCATTTTCTAAAATCATTTCCGGATTTCCTAGTTCGTTTCGATTAATTCCTAAATAAAACATTACTTCATTAGCTAATTCAATTGCGATATTTAGGGATTCTCTTTCGCTTTTTTCTTTCCATAATTTTTTAATTAAACTTTCAATTAAATTAAGATTCATGTTTTGCATAATATAAGACTCCCTCCGCTTCCTCAATAATTTTATCTTCAATGATATCTTCTTTTATTTTATTGTATAAAAAATCAAATTGATTAATTAAATTTAAAGATAAATAAGTTTTCCCCTCTTTTAATTCTTTATTAACTTTTCTTACTAATTTTTCCAACTCTTTTTGAATATCAATATAACGAACACCTTTTTTAATACTGTTTAGTATATCTTCTTCTTCATATTTTGGTAATATTTGAAAAGCTTCCAAAGCCCTAATAATTGAAGGTGTTGGATTATATTCTTCATCAGGATTACTTCCTTGTCTTCTAGCTTCAGCATTACCCCTTGAAATAACCTTTAATCTGTCATATCTAATTTTATCAACTCGCCTATCGTTATCATCTTTATCAGTCTTAATCAAATCAAGAGCAATATTATAATCAATATAAGTTGCCATATATTCACCACTGCAATCGACTTTAATGAAGTTATAATCCTCAATATGTCTTTTAGTAATGGTAGTTTCTCCGGTTGTTTTTACGAGTGCTAATGAAGCATTAGGAAAAATTGCTTTATCTGGTAAATAATTCCACTTTCCTTTTGACATATTATATAGTTTATCAAAATATTTAGTGCCTTTGTGTTCAAATAAGAATTCTCTTAAAGCCAAAATATGTTCATCAATATAGGCTAACATATCATCATCTGGTTCAGGTAACTCACCATTATTATAATATTTTTCAATAAATTCAATTGGATTAACATCATCACTTTTTAACACACCTTGGTCTAAACCAATTGTGTTTTTAATCGTTGAAATTTTATTTTCTAATCGATTAACCAACTTTAAATACATTTCAATATCGCCGGTTGGCTTCATATTAGCAATTAATACTTCAGAGTATTTAGACCCTAACCTGTTAATTCTACCATTTCTTTGAATCATCCTAACTGGGTTCCAGTGTAAATCAAAGTTAATTAAATAACCGGCATCTTGAAGGTTTTGACCTTCTGATAAAACATCAGTTGCAAATAGATAGTCTAATTCGGTTTCACCAGGTTTAAATTCATGTTTTTTAGAAATAGGTGAAAATCGTCTAACTATTTCTTCGTTTATATTTTTGGTGTTACCAGAAATAAATTCAGCTTTTTCAAATACTTCTTCGCCAAAAATATTTAAAAAATTATCTCTAATGTGTCCAATAGTATCAGCATAAAACGAGAAAACTAAAACTTTCTTCCCATATTTATTAATACCAAATGTTTTTTTGATATGTTCTTTTAATTTCATTAACTTAATGTCGTTTTCTGGTTTTGATACTTCTTTTAATAGTAAAATTAAAAGCGCTGAAATTTTCTTATCTCTTTCTAAATCAAATTTTAGTTGATCTAAATTGAATCTATCCAAGGTAGCATCGATTCTTTCAATCCCCTTTTTCTTAAGTTCTTCAGGATTTTCTCCACGATCTAAAAGTTCTTCATATTCTCTTAAATATTTTTCGTAATCTTCAAATGCCCTGTCAATATCGTCAGCATATTCTGTTTCTAGAGAATTAATGTCGCTAATATTTACGATATATCCTTTATTTAAGTATTTTTCAAAAAATTTAATTTTAATTTGATAGTTTTTGATACTACTTAATAGGGCACTTGGAGATGATTCTAATCGCTTAAGAAGTCCTACAATTAAAATATTGTGAACCGACATTTGTGTTTTAACATTTCTTGGAGGATCCAATATATCTTTAATTTCTTTAATATCAATATCATAATATTTATGATCATAAATTAGGGCGCGATATGGTACAAAACCTAGCGTAAAAATAATTTGTAATATATTTAAAACAAGTTTATTAATTGGTTCATCCGTTAATAGTTTATTATCTTCATTAGCTTCAAATTTGTCTAACGCAAATTTTACAGAAAAATCAACTTCACTATTAATAATTTCTTTTAAGAAATCTAATGGGTGACTTGTTTGTTGGGTAATTTCATTTAGAAAATCTAAATTTAATTTTCTAGTATCAATTCCTTCAAAAACGGAATTTATTTTTTTACCGATATTATTAAAAACAAAATTACTAATTGCTTCATCGTATTCATAATCAATGGATTCAATGATTGAAACTGGAAATGATTTTCTAGTTCCCTCTTTACTAATAATCCCGCCTTCTTTTTCAATTCCTTGTCTAGTTGAACGAACTAAATAGTGTCTTAAGCCTTGGTGAATTGTTGGTTTTAATTCTTCTAATAATTTTTCTTTTTCAACCTCATCATTTTCTCTTTGCAATCTTGATTGGATTAACTTTAACGCATCATAAAAATCAACTAGTTCAACTGTATTAGAACCAGGTCTTGTATAAGGAACATTAACTGATTTACGATGACCTTTAGAAGCAAGTTGAATTTGACTAGCAATATCTAATAAAGAGTTATTAATAGGCGTTGCAGTTAAAAGTAAGATATGTGAGTCTGGATGTTGCTTAAAAAGCTCCATTAGGAGATTATATCTTTCACCAAATCGATTTCTAAAATTATGCGCTTCATCTAGAATAAATAAATCTATTTTCCTAGCTCTTCTGTAATCTTTGTTATAATATTCAATTATATCTTTTATTTCTTGAGTGTTTTGAAACGAAACTATATTATAATCACCTGCGCGGTAATCGATATCTAAGACACTTGACAAATCTTCAATCCATTGTTTCTTTAGTCCAGCAGGAGTAATAATTTGAATATTTGCGGTATTTTTCGACTGCAAATAATGTTTAATTACTGCGCCAGCAGTAATCGTTTTGCCAAGACCAACCGAATCAGCTAAAATAGCGACCCCCATTTTCTTAAGCTTATTAATTAAAATTCCGGCATTTCGATTTTGAAAACTATATAAAATATCTTCTAAATCTTCACTTAATTTTTCTGGTTCTATAATTTCGTCAGCGTATATTTTCATTAAAGTACTAATATATGTATCATACGGCCCGTATGATAATTCGCCAACCGGAGAGTCATTAATTAGTTCTTGAAATTCAAATGTCCACTCTAAAGCTTCCTTATGATTCCATAGTTCATTAAACCACGATAAATGGCCATTCTCTTGAGCCTCGCTCTGCGGGACATAACAAACAACTTTATAATCATCTTCTAATGAATTTAACTCAGTATTAGTTGTTAGTCCAGCTTTAGTAAAATTACTTGACCCAACAATACCAACCGCATTATTACTTGTTAGAGTTCCGAAAATATAAGCTTTAGCATGAAGAATTGGTTTTCTAAATATCTTTACTTCTAAAATTCCTTTTCGAATTAATTCTCTAACTTTACTAGCTGTTTCTCGTAAATCATTAGCGTTATTTTGATTGAAATAATTTTCTAAATCTTCCTTAAAATCGGCATCCGGGAATTTTTCCTCGCCTTCCATTACCGCTTTTAACATTCGCCTTTTTCTTTTAGTTAACGGCTCATTTCCAATTAAAAGCCTAATAGAATCGTATTCCTTAATATCATCTATTATCTCCATTGTTCCTTCTAAATCCCAATAACCTGTAGCTATGCTAAGATTTTTATGGTCTTTAGAAATAACTTTTAAGGTATCTAAGAGCGTTCGCCTTTTATTATCAATTAAACTAGGATATTTCATTAAACACACTCCTTTAAATATTTTCATATAATTCTTTATTATGATAATAGCATATAAAGTAATTATTTACTTTAGTTTCAAGACAACTTTAGAAAAATTCTATATTTCAATAGCTTTATAGATAATCATTGCGTCTTTAAACCTTCTAGGATTAAAGCCGGTTTCCTCATAAAATTTATCTAATTTTTGAATTAAAGTATTCCGGTGCATATATAGTCTTTTGCTAGCTTCACTAGTGTTTTGGTTACATTCAAAAAAGACTTTTAAAAT
>JAAZKM010000085.1 GCA_012799835.1 Candidatus Methanofastidiosia archaeon | reverse complement strand
TTGGTCCATACGCTTCAATATTAATCCAGGAAGTTATTAATGTAATGGCAAATAATATGGAAATGAATGCAATCTTCAAAAGTACCCACATACACCCTGCCCTAACCGAACTCATACCCTCAACTTTCTCAAATCTTATGGAATCAAAAGATAATTTTTAGAAAAATTCATAAAGGAAATGAACAATGTTCGATAGTCATGTATGGATACTATAAATCACCTCTGCATCCACTTAGGATATCAAAAGAGGGAGTAAATCTCCTGATTGAAAAGGATGGTAACAATCTTAGATATAAGAGAACTAGTTCCAATGAAACTGTAGAAAAAATACTTTTGACAAAAGATTGTGGAATAATCATCAATCCGATTGAAGTTCTAAAGTTTCAAAAACAGTTAGCCCAGTACCAATTGATAGAATTTGAAAAATCAGTTTTTGTCGAGCCGCGAGACACAAATAATATTTATCTTACATTTCCCGTTGACATAGGTATATTTATTTCGGGAAGAAAAAACTATGACCTCTTGGACACTTTTACCTTTGCAAAACAAAAATATACATTATATGGAACTCCAAGAGATGGCGTCATATGCAAATATCATTAAAGCCCTGTATTTACATCCCTGCCCAGTAATTTAAATCCATTGGTCGATGGAGTAATGAAACTAAAACTTATAAACACTACAGATACATGGATTGAGGTAACAAAAAGTGTTTTTGATTCTCAAGAAATGAAAGTTTATTTTAATGAAAATCTTGTTTCTATAAGGGCCACTATGAAAATATTGAGTGGAAAAATTGCAGAAACAGAATTTATTAGCGCAGGGATTAAAAGAGGAATGAAAAAATCTCTTGAAGTATTGGAATCCGGAAGAATCGTAGTATCTCAAAAAAAGTTTATTATGGAGGAAGGGCTTTGAATCTAGAGCAGATCCTAACTATCCTGTTAAATACTTTCAGAAATATCAAAGCTGAGAAAATATTCCCCTTTATTTTAGCAGTAGGGATAATTATTTCGTCCATAATAATAGCAAAGGGCACTTCAATGCTTTTAAAAAAATATCTACGGGATAAGTTTGACATAGACAGTCTAGGCATTCTCCTTAAAGGAAGTTACTATGGTATCATTGCTCTGGCCGTTATTTTATCACTACCGATATTAGGAATTGACACTTCAGGATTTTTAGTTGCCGGAGGAATTACAGGTATAGTCATAGGTTTTGCAAGTCAAAATATCGTTGGAAATCTTGTATCTGGACTATTCATCATGGCTGAAAGACCTATCAGGATAGGTAGCCAAGTTGAAATAGATCAAATAACTGGATTTGTTGAAGATATAGGCATAATGTCCACAATATTGAGAAATTTTGATGGCCTGTATGTTAGAATACCTAACGAAAAAGTATTTACTAATAACATTATTAATAGAGGAATTAATGTCGCACGAAGAGTGGAACGTACTATTGGTATAAGGTATAGTGATGACACCAGTAAGGCCATAGATATCATATATGGCGTAATTGAAGACCATCCCTATATTCTAAAGAAACCAAATTCTGACGTTTATGTTGATGAAATCAAAGATGGCTCTGTTAACATCATGATGAGGGTTTGGACCCCTTCCGAATTATGGTATACAACAAAAAGAGAGTTGTTGTTAGTAGTAAAAAATGCTCTTGAAAGGGAAGGAATACAAGTTTCAATTCCACATAGGGTAATAAAATATATTAATGACAAGCCTAGCAATAAAGACTCAAATTGAGAGCTCTATTTTAATTTTATAGGAAATGATATAGTTTTTTAGAAAATCTTTTAAAAGAAAGCGTAGTAGCTGATATGGTGATAAAATGGTTTTTTGTGGAAAATGTGGAAAAGATAATCCAATAGGCGCAAAATTTTGTGAAAACTGTGGAGCTACTTTAGATGTTGCCCCAGTAAAACAGCGAACTACCTATACAACTGGAAATTGGTTATCACATGAGCATGCCGGATTTTTACCTAGACTTGTTGCATGGATTATTGACGCTATTATATTAGGGATAATAGGAAGAATTGTGGCAATTCCTTTTGGTACAAGCTACTCATATGGTTATGGTACTGGATATGAAACTGGTTTTAATCTTGGCTCAATCGGAACTATCTTAACTCTTCTAATAGGGCTTGCATATGCTATGTATTTTGAGGGTGGTAAAGGTGCAACACCTGGTAAAATGGTAATGAAGCTTAAAGTAATAGGAACCGACGGTAGAATGCCAATAGGTTACGAAACTGCAATCATTAGATTTATCGGAAAATTTATTTCGACAGTAGTTTTACTATTGGGACACATCTGGATACTAATTGACAAAGACAAACAAGGATGGCACGACAAGATAGCCAACACATTTGTTGTTAAGGAATAAATTTTTTTCCTTTTTTTTAAAAGAATTGCATTCGAGTTAAAGTTGTACTTTCTCTTAGAGTATACTATCAAAGATATAGGCATATAGAAATAGAATAAGTATAATATTATAAAGAATGTAATAACTTTATTAAATATATTGGTAAAAAAGGTAAATAAATGGACCCTATAACATTGCTCTCAATTGCACTCGCCCCCGGCATATTTTGGGTATGGTATTTTTATAAGAAAGATAAATATGATCCTGAGCCCAAAAAACTAATTATTTATACATTCATATTGGGCGCCCTCGTAACAATTCCTGCCGGAATATTAAATTCAATTTTTATTTCCTCATCTTTTGAAAATATGGGGGTGTTGATGAAATTTTTTGCTGCATTTGTAGTGATAGGCCCTGTAGAGGAAATATCAAAGTATATGGCTATAAGAATATATCCTCTTAAATCTAAAGAGTTTGATGAGCCTATTGATGCAATGTTATATTCTATAGTGGCGGCATTGGGATTTGCAACTTTCGAAAATTTCCTATACATCTCTCAATATGGGGCTTCTCTTATACTGATTAGGGCAATAACTGGATGCCTTGGTCATGCAGGATTTTCTGGAATAGTTGGATATTATGTTGGAAAAGCTAAGTTTTCATCACCTAAAAACAATAATCTTGTTTATAGAGGTCTTGCAATTGCTGCACTTTCACATGGATTATTTGATTTTGTTCTGTTCACACAGACCATACTTGCATTTTTATTCATACCCTTATTAATAGTATTAATATACTTCTTATCAAAAAGATTGGGTGAAATGTCTTCTGCATCACCGTTTAAACCTTCAGACAACTATGATTTTAAATGCCCAAAATGTAAGAATGAAGTCTTATCCTCCTCAAACTTCTGTGCCGAATGTGGGTATAAATTCAAAAGATAACTATTTATATCTAAAAAACATTCTTTTTTTATCCCTTATAGCGAGGGGTTCATGAGAGGAAATCTTTCTCCTATGAGTGAAACAGCAAATATAAGGGTAATGCCTTGCCAACGGTCACCTGATGATGTAGCGTATCGCGTAGATGATTTAGGGATTACAATGGCAAGGATCAGCCCACCACGAGAGTTACCGAAGGAAGAGAGGATACCCGAACGATGAACTTCGGGGTTAGTTAGGTGGGCAACAATATTATTTAGTAAAATTACTATGAAAAATATAAAATCAATTATCTTCTATAATTCTTCTGTCGATAGCCTGCAAGATTTTCATTGGGTTTTGGAGTATAATCTCTTAATATATTTGAAATCTCCCCGTCTGTTATACCAACATTTTTTGACAACTTAATCATTTTATCCCTGATTTCGAATAATCTTTCTTTTGCAAGATCACATCTGTCAATTGTGGGATGATCCCTAAGATATTCGAACTCTCTAGTAAGTTCATCTATGTCAATGTAAATAGAAGTAATAAGGTCTTTAAATTGGTAATCACCTTTTTTTTGAAGTTCTCTAGCCAAATCTTTTGCTCTGTAAAGTTGATATATAACAGCAATTATCTGTAGTCTTTCAAGATATTTGGTGCCTGGATATCCAACTTCGTATAGGGCAGTCCTAATTGTTTTCAAAATTTCAAGTTCAGTTAAATTAGTTGGGGTTGCATAAAATTTATTGAACATTGCCATATGATCACCACTATTTATGAAAATTGATAAGTAGATATAGTTATCCCTTTTAGTTAATAATGTTAATCAATAAAGGTAACATTTAAATAAGTATTTTATCATTAAAAACATTAAAAGATAAAGGAGGAAAATAGTAATAAATTAATCAAAAAATTAGAAAAAATATCTATTTTTATATCCTATTACTCTACTTTGTGAGTGTTTTGGAAAATAGTCATAAGGGTAGAGGCCTCTCTGTTTCATCAAATCTTTTATTTCAGATTCATAGTCACTTTTTTGTATAGAGTCTGTTGGACCTTCCTCGATTATAAATAAAGAATAGCATATTGGTTTTAGAATTTTGTAACTTATGCCCATAAGGGGTGCTACATACGACACCTCATACTTATCTTCAATTCTCCTCATATCGGAAAGCTCTAATCTTGGGCTCCTATCGTCCCTTCTTGTACCATCTGCAATGATATCAACAGTCACATCTTCTAAAAAAGACTCAATCACCCACTTGTGAAGAATAGAGATTCCATCGTTTGCAAATCCATCTTTTTCAATTCTATCAACCGATTTTTCAAGAAGTTCTTTGTCAATTTGAAAAAGCTTGAATGGAAATTCCAGTATTTTAGCAGTTTCTTCTGCGTACTTCCAGTTGGAATTTATACCAAATGTTATTGTGTAATTTGTAATATTGCAAGGGAGTATTTTTTTTAGAAAAATATTTGTAAGGGAGGAATCCTTCCCCCCAGAAAATAAGACAGCCGTTTCCATAACGACTAGATCCTTCGTATCTTAAACTCCCTTTTATTGCTTAAAAGAGCCTTTTCAAGGATCTGTTTTAACATAGCATCATCAACTTGCTTCGTTATTTTTCCAGCCTGGTAAAGTTGAATCAGCAAAAGCTCAATTTGCTCCCCTTCTTCTTTCCTTGCCATCTTCACCCTAGTGAGCCTCTCCCTAGCTTCAGGTGTTAAAAGAGCACGCATTATTTGTTGCTTCTGTAGTTCAAATTCGATCTTCTGCTGTCTAGCCTGTTCTTCAGATGCTGCTTGATTCTGAAGTTCTTCTAATTTTTTCTTTTTAATGTATTCGGCATCATCTTGCAAGGAAATCACATTTTAATATTTCTTAAGCTCAGGTATCTCTGCTGCAATCTGGGATTTAATTTCGGAAGCCTTTTTATCTAGAAGAGACATTCCTTGGGGAGATATTACCCTTCCATTCTTAGCTTTTGTTATGTATCCGCCTTTTTCAAGCTGAGAAAAAATTTTTCTAATGATTGAACCAGATGATTTTCTAAATTTTTCAGGCTTCACGCCCCTATTCTTCTTGCCACCGTAGTCAACTCTCAAAGTTTCGACACCTACGGGACCATATACATAAACTTTTCTCATTATAGAGGCTGCTCTAGTATACCACCAATCACTCTGGTCTGGAACTTTTTCTCTTGATGATCCGGTCTTGACAAAAGTTGCCCACTGTGGTGGTGTTAGATTTTTGTCATTTTTTAGCTCTTCCTTAACACCGTCAATTAGGATATCAGCAGGAACATCATATACTGTTGTAATAATACTCACCTCTCTTGGTATTAAAAAATCATCATTGTTATGTTTATAAAGCTTTTTAATGAGAAGGGTAATTTTTTAAACTGGAAATTGATTACCTATAATCAGTGGAAGACAGCAACTTGAGTTATTTGAAAGATTGGGTGGAGCTAAATTTAATAGCGATTTTGTTAGGGATATTTGGGGCAATGAGTGCTATTTTATTTGCAAAAATAATAAATTATAACGGTTATATTTTTGAAAAAATTTTCCTGCAGGGATTTTTTAAAATCTTGGTCCTTATATTCATACCCGCAGCAGGAGGGCTTATTGTAGGTCCAATCATATATAAGTATTGTAGGGGGTCAAAAGGGCATGGCCTCCCTGAAGTCATGTACGTCATAAGCACTGAAAAAAGTATCATAGGGAAGAAAGCGGCTTTTGTTAAGGCAATAATTTCTATAATTACAATTGGTAGTGGCGGTAGTGCCGGTAGGGCAGGCCCAATTGCACAGATAGGGGCTTCAGTTGGATCTGCCTTAGGCCAATTCTCTAAATACGATGAGAAAAAAACAAAAATACTCGTTGTAAGTGGGCTTTCATCCGGTCTTTCTGCCGCATTAAACGCCCCTCTTGGAGGTGCAATCTTTGGTTTCGAGTTAATCCTTTCAAGCTTCTCTCCATTAAGTGTTTCACCAATTATTTTGGCTTCTGTAATTTCCGTCAGTTTCTCAAGGGCCGTTTTGGGGCAAGACGCCATGATAAAAGCGATGCCATTTATCTTTAATCCAGCTGAAATTCCGTTTTACCTTATGCTTGGCGTCGTGATGGGAATCGCATCGTTTATATTCATCAAAGTATTTTATTTAATTGAGGATGGATTTGAAAAAATTAATACTCCTTTCTATTTTAAACCTGCAATCGGCGGAATTTTGACAGGTTTGGTAGGATTTTCTCTTGTGGGATATGGTGTTTTGGGGGCCGGATTTGAAGGCATAAATGCTGCACTCTCTGGAAAAATTGGACTGCCTCTACTCCTGCTACTTTTCGTTGCAAAAATGCTTGCGACTTCTTTCACATTAGGCTCCGGATCTTCAGGGGGATTATTTTCGCCATCTCTTTACTTAGGATCGATGCTTGGAGGTGCGATGGGGCTAATCTTCGTCAATGTTGCACCTAATACAATATCTCATCCTGAAGCTTATGCGCTCATCGGGATGGGCGCTTTTTTTTCAGGTGTTTCAAAAGTGCCTTTAACTTGTATAATTATGATATCTGAAATAGCAGGAGGCTATTCAATTATCCCCGCGATAATGCTTTCTGTTTTGATTAGCTATGGCATCTCAGTGCTACTCCTTGGAAAATCTTCGATAGATACGATAAAACTTGATAGGAAATTTTTAGCCGTCAAATCATTTTCAAATGAATTAAATGAAAGTGAAACCAAAGACTAAACATAAAAAAATAATTTTGAAAGAAAATCCAAAAAAAAAAGAGAAATGGTATTAAGTTAGATTAAAAAATAGCTTTTTATAGTTAGATTGTTTATTCTAAATTATGAGAACTAATGCTATTTCCGCAGGGATTATCCTCTTATCATTCTTTATTGGTATAGTGTCTTATTCGTATATGCCTGATATGATGCCCATGCACTGGAATGCTCAAGGAGAAATCGATGGCTATATGGGAAAATTATGGGGACTCTTTATGTCTCCAATGATCTCATTGGGTTTATTTGCTCTTTTTTTGGTAATTCCAAAACTTGATCCAAGAAGAAGTAATTTGGAATCATTCAAAGAATACTATCAAGGAATAATTCTTGTGATAGTAGGATTTCTTTTTTATGTATACATCCTGACAATACTTTCAGCGATTGGATATAAGTTTAATATGGTCCAAGCCATGTCAATATCATTTGCAGTATTATTTTATTATATTGGTATTGTCTTGAAAAAAACTAAGAGTAACTTCTTTGTTGGAATAAAAACTCCTTGGACCTTAAGCGATGAAAAGGTTTGGGAAAAGACTCATGATCTTGGTGGAAAGCTTTTTAAAATTTCCGGCATAATAGCCTTTTTTGGGGCATTATTTAAAGAGGTAGCAATATTTCTCATGATTATTCCAATTATAGTGGCATCTATTTTTATTTACATATACTCATATCTTGAATATGCAAAAATTCACAAAGGTAAGTAAATGGATTTTTTAGAGTTGTGTGAAAATAGGTATAGTTCAAGAAAGTATCTTGATAGATCGGTAGAAAGGGAAAAAATTGATAGATGCCTTGAAGCTTCAAGACTTGCACCATCTGCAATTAACGCACAGCCTTGGAGTTTTATTGTAATAGACGAACCAAATTTAAAAGAAAGTATAGCAAGAGAAACTTATGACAATTTATCCTCTTCCAACAAGTTTACTCTTAATGCACCTGTCCTCGTAGTTGTTATTAACGAAAATCCAGTCATTACAGGCACCCTTAGTAGGCTAGCACGGAGTAAAGATTATACCATTATTGATGCTGGGATAGTGACCTCTCACTTCTGTCTTAAGGCCACAGAAGAGGGGCTTGGAACGTGTATCATAGGATATTTTAATGAAAATAATATTAAAAAGAAACTAAAGATTCCAAAAAATAAATCAATTTCACTAATTATTTCCGTTGGATATCCAGCTGATACAAAAAGAAGAAAAAATAGAAAGGCTTTGGAAGATATTAGAAGATATAACATCTAACTTATGAATCACCAATATATTTCTTAACGTCTGCGGATGTTGTTTTAGTCCTAATGATGTTAATGACCCAAGATTCCATGAAATTATGAAGCTTGTCGAACAATTGAGAAGCAATTTCAAAATCAAGCTCTATGATTTTTTCATAATCCTCTCTTGCTCTTTCCTTAAATCCTTTCTCAAAAAATAAATTGCCACGTTGGAAATATGCTTCTTTAAATTCAGGATTGATCTCTATTGATTTAGTAAAGTCAGCAATAGCATTATCGTACTTGCTTTCTTTAACATAAGCCTTACCCCTATTATAATAAGCCTCTGCGAAATCTTTTTTTAGTTCAATTGCTTGTGTAAATTTAGTAATGGATTTTGAATATTCTCCATCTTTGAATAGTGTAACGCCAGATATAAAAAAATTATATGAAGCTTTTTCATAATAGTGAGAATCTGCTTTAGAGGTATCCTTCGAGAATATGCTATCAATTTGGGTAATTTTAAGTTCTAATCCACATTTAAAACAGTAATTTGAGCCTTCTGGTAGCCTAGCCCCACACTTAAAACAGTTAGTGATATTCTTCAAATAAACACCTCCACATTAGATTATGTTTTTTGGTAGCTAGGAGATTATATAAGTTTTTTGCATGGATGGATGACAAATAAGTAATCTTAAACAATTAATAATATGAATGTTCAAAAATTATTATACATTTTATTAAACAAATAAATATTGGTAGAAATTATCTTAATAAATTAGAAATTAATTATTAGCTTTATCAATTAAAATCGACAGATTTATATACTGTTTGTAGTAATTTACTTTTAGGCCAGAATTGGCCAAGTAAATAAAGGAGTAATATAAATGTATGGAGAAAATCGAGGCGGCTACAACAGACCTCCTCGTGAAATGCACAAGGTAACATGTGCAAGTTGTGGGCAGGAAACTGAAGTTCCATTCAAGCCTGATGGAACAAGACCTGTTTACTGTAGGGAATGTTACCAAAAGAAAAACCCAAGAAGGTATTAAGTAGAGTTTTTTTGTAAAAGGTTATTTCTAGTAAGTTAATAGGAAAAGTCCTTTTATTTTTTATATTTACATCTCTAAACTGATTTTTTTAGATTATTTAAATTGGAATTTTTAAAGTTAATTTTGACTTCTAAAGCATAAACAAAAGATATATAAATAGATATTTAAAAGCCTAATAAACTCGCTATTATTGGAGGATTATTATGTCGAGAAACAAAGGGCTCGGAAAAAAGAAGAGACTAGGTAAAGCCATAAATCAGAACAGAAGAGTCCCTGTTTGGGTATGGGCTAAGACTAAATTAAAAATAAGATCACATCCAAAAAGAAGAAATTGGCGAAGAACTTCTCTTAAGAAGTAAAGGTGAGAAACATGGAAAACAATGAAGAGAGAATGTATGTTGTACCCTTAAGGAAAGTTAAAGAAGCCCCTAGAAACGAGAGAGCTGCAAGAGCAACAAGAGTCTTGAGAGAATTTGTTATTAAACATTCTAAATGTGAGAATGTAAAAATTGACAAATCATTAAATGAAAAACTCTGGGAAAATGGAATTCAGAGTTCTCCTTCAAAGATTAAAATTAGAATAGTAAAGGGTGAAGAAGGAGAGGAAGAAAAGAGAGACGTTATTACTGCTTATCTTGCGGAGTAAAGTTAATGATAAGACAGTTAAAGTTCAATGGTAATCCATTTGTGGGCATATTCAGTTTTACTAATAACAGCATAACTATAATAAGAGAAGATATTGGAGGACTTTCCGATACAATAAGGGAAACTTTAGGAACTGAACTCATATTAAGTACCATTGCAGCTACTGATCTTGCAGGAATTTACATTGCTGGAAACAATAACGGAATTGTATTTCCTTATGTGATAGAGGATGATGAACTCCAATTAATCGAGGATGCTGGGATTAATAATTGCATCCTTAATACAAAAGAGACTGCAATTGGGAATCTTATCCTATCAAATGACAAAGGAGCAATAATAAGCCCCATATTAACAAAGGAGCAGAGTCTTATTGAAGAAACTCTTGGTGTTGAAACGGCAATTTCATCTCTTGGGAGTAACAAATATGTGGGTAGTGTTGCAAGGGCAAACAACTTTGGATGTCTTACACTGAAAGGTGCAAAGGAGGATGACATTTCACTAATTAAAGATCTATTAAAGGTCGATGTTAGAATGTCAACTCTAAACAGAGGCGTTTCCTATATAGGGGCCTGTATGATAGTAAATGATAAAGGAGCAATTGTTGGTGAAACAACAACTGGTATAGAATTAAGTTATATTGAAGATATAATGGGTATATGAGGTGAATCTTATGATAAAAACTTATACAGTTGAGGGTGTTATCAAACTGAAAAATAGTACAAAACATTTTGTTAAAGATTTTAATGGTACAAAGGAAAACGATGTTTTAGAGGATATTTACTCTAAATATGGTTCGATTTATGGGTGTAAGAGAAGAAATATTGAAATAAAGAGCATTGTAGAAAAGAAAGGAGATATGTAAATGGCAGGAGAGGAAGAAGCCTTAAGAAAACTTAGTTCAGAACTAAACTATCTAAATGAGCAGTCTAAATTGATCTCAAACAATCTGTCTCTGCTATCTTCCCACAGAAACGAACTTGCTATTTCAAAGATAACACTTGAAGGCCTGAAAAATACAAAACCGGGCAATGAAATTTTAATTCCCATCGGTGCAGGAAACTTTGTTAAGGGAACAATTACAGATGTCAGCACTGTGATTACGACCATTGCAAGAGATGTAACAATGGAAAAAACTATTGATGAAACTATTACAAAACTTGATGAAACTCTAAAAGAGGTCGAAAAAAATCTGGGTCAAAACGAAACCACACTGCAGAATATCAATGCCAGAATGAACGAGATAGAAATGAAGGCAGAAGAAATAATGCAAAAGCAAAAATAAATATTTATTATAAATTATTCTTTTCTAAATATATTAAATTAAAGGTTATTTTAGGAAATCATTGAATCTATTTTCTCTTCGCTTTTTCCAGCCGCCCCTATGATAAGCATAGCTTACTATCAACGGCATAGCTACTGTAGCTTCAGCATAAACCATTTGCTCATTACCACTTTCAACTTTACCCCATGAGTGGGCTTCCTTTAAAGTAGAACCTGAAAGTGCTCCGTCTCTTTCATCAGCTACGGTAATTTGAATGGCATATTTGTGCATATTGACTTCTTTTCCAAGTATATCCGCTGCTACAGGAATGTCTTGGGCAAAGTTCTTTGGAACCCCTCCCCCTATCATGAAAAGACCAGTATCTTTTGAAGCTATCTTTATCTTTGTAAGTTCGAGGAAGTCTTTTGCACTATCAATTGTAACTTTTGGTTTGCTACCTTTGGCATTTTGGTGATAAACAAGCCCAAATCCAGCACTGCAGTCTGAAAATGCAGGGACAAATATTGGAACTCCTTTCTTGTATGACTCAAGCACTACAGAATCCTTCACCTTGGCACCGTTATCTAAGAGGTATTTTCCCATTGCAACGATAAACTCTCTTGAGGAGTAAGGCCTTGGCTCAAGTGAATCTGCTATTTCTGCAATAGTCATATCACAAACTCTAAGTTCATCCTCATCGATATAGGTATCATAAATCCTATCAATATTTTGTTTTCTTAACATCTCGTCATCGATGAAAGGGGTACCTTGGTAGTGTTTAAATCCTAGGGCTTCAAAGAATTCTTGATCAACGATGATTGCTCCTGTAGAGACGATAGCATCAACCATATTGTGCTTTACCATATCGTACACTACTTTTTTTAGACCCGCGCTAAAAATAGATCCAGCAAGACAGAGTATAATTGAGCAATCTTTATTTTCAGTCATTTTTTCAAGTATGTGTGCTGATCGTGCAAGATTTTTGGCCTGGAATGCCATTTTTGAAAAAGCATTGATTATTTCAGTTGAGTCAAAGCTCTTGATATCAATGTGTTCAATTTCCTTATTTAATAATTCTTCTCTCTTCATGAAATAAAGGAATATATTAAACTTTAAATGTTTATCGATGTAAGAAATCTTATATAATTAACAAATATCTAGGCTAATGATTGATATGGCAAAGATAGGCATTATAGGCGGGAGTGGTCTTGATGATCCAAAACTCCTAAAGGATTATGAAGAAATTACCATGAATACGAAATACGGAAGTCCTTCAAGTCCAATAGTCATAGGATCAATAAGAAATGTAGAGGTAGCAATCCTAGCACGACATGGCAGAGGTCACACAATTTCCCCCTCAAAAGTTAATTTCAGGGCAAACATATTGGCGCTAAAAGATATGGGTTGTGAGTACATAATAGCGACTACCGCCGTCGGATCCTTAAGAGAGGAAATAGTCCCTGGGCATCTTGTATTTCCAGATCAGTTTATTGACTTCACAAAAAAAAGAGAGTATACTTTTTTTGATGAAGAAAGAGTAGTACATACTCCAATGGCGACTCCGTTTTCCGAAATCCTAAGAAATCTATTGATTGATAGTGGAAAGAAGCTCGGATTGAAATACCATCCAAGAGGGACAGTAATAACAATTGAAGGCCCGAGATTTTCAACCAAGGCAGAGTCAAATATGTTTAGGTTGTTAGGTGCTGATGTAATAAACATGTCAACAGTTCCTGAAGTGTCACTTGCAAACGAGCTGGGGATCGAATATGCCACAATTGCAATGTCAACAGATTATGACTGCTGGAAGGAAAACGCAGAGCCTGTAACTTTTGAAATGGTAATTGGAACGATGAAAAAGAATGCCGATAATGTAAAGAGGCTAATAGTTGAAACTATTCCGAATATATAAAGAGTGATTTTATGGACAAAAGGATAGAAAGCATTAGGGGAAAGATTAGAACAATACAAGACTTTCCAAAACAAGGTGTGATGTTCAAAGACATCACTACTCTACTAAAAGACAGAGAGGGATTAAAGGACACTATAGATGTAATTTATGAACGGTACAAAGACAAAAAAATCGATCTTGTTGCAGGTGTCGAAGCTAGAGGATTCATTCTTGGGGGGGCACTTGCATATAAGCTTGGTACAGGTTTTGTCTTGATTAGGAAAAGGGGAAAGCTGCCACACAAGACGGAAAATCATGAATATGAGCTTGAATATGGAAAGGACTCTATAGAGGTTCACCTTGATGCAATTATGAAGGGGGATAATGTTCTGTTAGTCGATGACCTAATAGCAACAGGGGGAACAGCGTTGGCTGCGTGTAAACTTATAGAAAAGCTGGGTGGTAATGTTGTCGAAACTGCATTCATTGTTGGCCTTCCCGAGCTTGGTGGAATGAGGCGATTGAATAGCTATGGAATATTCACAATCGTTGATTTTGAAGGTGAATAAAAAATAATATTTTATTTTTTATCTGGTTCACCGAAACATCTATCCCCTGCATCGCCTAGACCTGGAATTATGTAATTCATTTGGTTGAGTTTTTCATCGATTACTGCTGTTATAATTTCTACGTCCTTATGTTTGGCTAATATCTCGCGTATGCCTTCTGGGGCGCTTACAACTGAAACAACCATTATTCTTTTGAATTCTCCCCTGTTTTTCACCTCATCAATAATCCTTGATATTGTATGGCCAGTTGCAAGCATTGGATCCCCAATCATAATTATATCTTCCTTTGTAGTCTTTGGAACTTTTACATACTCAACAGCAATTTTTGATTCTGGTGCAGGGCCCCTCCATGCACTTATAATTCCTGTTCTAGCCTTTGGAAATACCTTATAAAATCCCTCTATGAAGGGTATTGCAGCCCTTAGGATATTTATCAATACTACATTATCCTTATCTAATATCCTAATACCTCTTGTTGGACATACGGGAGTCTGAATGTCAATAACTTCATAGTCAAAAGTCTTGGATATCTCATATCCCATAAACAATCCAAGGTTTGTCAATCCTTTTCTAAATTTCATAGGGTCTGTATCCTTATTTCGGAGTTCGTCAACAAGCTCTTGTATAGCCAAATTCTGTTTAAATGAAATAACCCTATCATTAGCTTCTAAATCTTCTATCTCCATTAGACACACCTAGGAAAATTGCAGAAAAAAGTATTTAAAGTTTAGTATCAAGAATACGCCAAAGCTCATCCTGGTAAACTCTTTCATGGCTCCGTTTTCCTTTTGTAATCCTGCCTATAACACTTGAAGGGATCCCTTCCTTTCCAAGGGCATCTATAATACTTTCAGTTGCTTCATTTGGTGATATAATCATAAGCGCCCCAGAAGATATGAGGCCAAAAGGATTGATCTTAAGGATATCACAAATCAATTTAGTTTCAGGATATAGATTGACTTTTTCTGGATAAAATTCAAATCCCTTGTTAGAGGCATCAGATATCTCATGTAATCCCCATATGACCCCTCCTTCTGTTGGATCATGGAGTGCAACTGCCCCAAGTGAAGACGCAATTAAAGCTTCCTTTACTACAGATATCTGATTTAATAGCCCCATTGCACTTTTTAGTAGTTTAGTATCTAAGAATTTGGATAGGTAAGAATACTTTGACTCAGCTAAAATTGCAGTTCCTTCTATGCCGGCCCCTTTTGTCAATAATATGTCGTCCCCTTCCCTTGCACCGCTAGTTGAAACATATCTATCTGTAAATCCAATCATAGTTCCAGAAAGTATTAGGTCTGAAACTTTGGATGATATCTCAGTATGCCCCCCGACAATAGAAACTCCAATCTCTTTTGCAGCACGTTCTATATCTTTAGATACTCTTTCTAGCTCTTCCTCTGTTGTTCCCTTTGGCATTATAATTGTTGAGAGAAAAAACATGGGCTGTGCACCCATTGAAGCTACATCGTTTGCACACACATTTACTACATGAAATCCGGCGTTTTCACCTGCACCTGTGACAGGATCTTGTGAGACTACCATATTTTTCGGGAATTTTGATACATCTATAACGGCTGCATCTATCCCCACGTTAGGCCCAACAATTACTTCCTTCTGAAGTGCTCCAAGAAATGGGAACACTCTTTTTAAAAGAATTGAACTGTCAACTTTGCCGTCAGGTAAGAAACTCATGAAGCCTCTTTGCAGTTTATTTTAAAAAGGTTACCACTTAGAAAGGTTTATAAAGAGCGTTATGAAAGGTGCTCTACAGTCATTTAAGGTGATTATTATGGCAGGACTAAGACCATCAAGAATTGACAGGATGATTAATAGGCCTAACTACACGAGAAGAGAATATGTGAGAGCAGTTCCTGGAATTAAGGTAGTTCATTTTGATATGGGAGAAGTTGGCAGAAAATTCCCTTATGAAGTTTATCTTGAATCAAAAAATGCTTGCCAGATAAGGACTAATGCAATGGAAGCATCAAGAATTGCTGCAAATAGGTACCTCATGAAAGTATTGGGAAAAAGCGGATTTCACTACAAAATCAGGACCATACCATTTCAGATAATTAGAGAAAACCCAATGGCATCTGGTAAAAAAGCCGACAGATATGGTAATGGAATGAGACTTTCATTTGGAAAGCCGATTGGTACAGCTGCAA
This sequence comes from Candidatus Methanofastidiosia archaeon, assembly GCA_012799835.1. Taxonomy (GTDB): domain Archaea; phylum Methanobacteriota_B; class Thermococci; order Methanofastidiosales; family Methanofastidiosaceae; genus Methanofastidiosum. Next base: position 5,524 of record JAAZKM010000085.1, on the reverse strand, counting down.
GAGTGGACAGAGGACAGAGGATAATGTCTGTCTGGGTAGAGAAAGAAGGCATTGAAACTGCAAGAATAGCTTTGAGAAAAGCAGCTATGAAACTTCCGACTACTGTAAAAATAGATGTCCAGGAAAGAAGCAACTAATTTTTTATTAAAATAAAAATTAATTTATTTTGTCATATTAGCGTAGACAGAGTAGCCTTCTGACATTACGTAGACATTTTTATACCCCAAATCTACCAAAAACTGGGCCCCATTCGCAGATTTAATCCCGCTACTGCAATATAGGACAATTTTCTTATTCTTTGGTATCTGATTTGTCTTAAAAGATAGTTCTTCAAGCGGTATATTGACTGCACCTTTTATGTGGCTTTCAGCAAACTGTCCTTTAGGCCTAACATCAATAAGATAGATATTTTCCTTGCTGTCAATTAACTGTTTAACTTGGGAAGCTTTGAGGGGTGTGTAGGATCCAGTTTCAATCGGCTGACCAGTAATTTTTGAGATTATTCTGGGCGTGTATTGATCGACGGCCATTTTTGTAAAGTTTCTATTGGATCCAGCTATTATGAAAACTTTCTGTTTGGGCATAAATGTGTCGTTTGCTTCATATATCAATCTAAATCCACCGGCCCTAAGTTTATCTTGATCTAATTCCAAGAGGATCCCTCCAGAAATCACACCTACTTGTTCTGCGGCATCAGGGCCCCCCAGGATTATAATGTTATCATAATTTTTATACCCAGTGTTTTCTGCATTAAAGAAATCAACAGCAATGTTAGCCTTCTTTAATGTTGAAACAAAATTTGGATTCATTGCGATATCAATACTATTTGCAATGACAGCAGTTTTTTCTTGAGCAATCACCCCAGGAATTAAGCCAATTGATATTGCCAAGAATATAATTAATGGAATAGCTTTTTTTCTCATAATACCTCCTTAAATTAGTTCTTAAAGAAAGATATAATCATTTCTACTATTAAATAAAATATATAGTTAAAAATACATAATAAAAAATAAAAATAATTATTTGGCGAGATTGTAGTAAACTGAGTAGCCATCCGTCAATGCATAAACATTGTTAAAGTTTCTATCAACTAAAAACTGTGCACCGCTTAAGGATTTTTGGCCAGTATTGCAATATAAAACAACTTTTTTATCCCTTGGGATCTGTGTTATCATTACCCCAAGCTTGTTGTATGGTATGTTGACTGCATTTGGTATGTGACTTTCAGCGAACTGCTCATCAGTCCTAACATCAATGAGGTATATGCTTTCCTTGCTGTCAATTAATTGTTTCAATTGAGAGGCCGTCAATGATTTGTAAGTAGCGCTTGTTATCGGTTGATTAGTAATCCTTGAGATGACTTGTGAAATATATTGATCAACTGCTACTTTTGTGAAATCCCTATCAGATCCTGCAAGTACAAACACCTTCTGTTTTACCCTAAAGAAGTCACTTGTCTCATACATAAGTTTAGTATCCCCATTCCTAAGTTTGTTCTGATCATTTTCTGAAAGTATTCTCTTGGATAAGTCTCCCGTGTGTTCATCGGAATCTGGTCCCCCAAGAAGAATAATATAATCATATACAGCATATCCGCTGTCTTTTACCCCAAAGTAATCAACCATAAGATTATTCTTTCTAATCAAAGAAACAATATCTGGATTCATTCCAAGATCAATTGAGTTTGCAACAAGAGCTACTTTGCTCTGGGCCATCATGCCAGGCACTAAGCTAAACGATAGTGCCAATAAAAGAAGTATGGAAATTATTTTCCTTCTCATTTTCATCACAGAAGGTAATTTTGAAAATCAAATATAAGAGTTTCTATTATTAAATAAAGAAAGAAAAATAATTAATTTTCTATGTTGTTAGAATTTTCACTTTTACCATGATTCTTTTCAAAGTTCTTTTTTAATATTGAAATAAATCTATTCATTGGTAGTGTAGTTGGGCAGCCAGTGTTGCCTCTAGCATCAAGCTTTGGTTCCCTTGGTTCCCCTATAACACTACTATCGTTGGGATCGTAGTATATGTCTATGTCCTTTCCGTTATTGCAGAACTGATTGTACCATACTTTTGTGCCAGTTGGAGTTGATTCATTTTTGCCATATTCATTCGTATGACGTTCTTCTAGCCCAATGGGATTATTTTTAATTATATTGTCTTTGACTAGAGTATTGCTTACTTTGCCACCAATTGTAATTCCAGCCCATACAGTCTTTTCAATTATGTTATTCTCAACTATTGTGTCTAAAACTTCTCCACTACCCCATGTAGCTACACCTATCCCATAATCCATTCCACCAAGGATATGATTGTCCCTAGCAATAATGTTCTTTTTAGTTTCTGCAGATATTATTAGTATACCACAACTTTCATCATCTTCCGTGAGGGGTCCACCAGTAATTATGTTCCCTATTACTTTTGAATTCTCTCCGGTAACTTGGATTCCGTTACGAAGATGACCTGTTGTAATTATTTTGTTGTTAAATATGTGACAAGTGTCTCCAGGCGTACTCAATATACTTTGCCCAATCCCTGTTGGATAATTCTCCTGTAGAACGCCGGGGGGCAATATTACTGAGAATCCGTCAATGGTAATTAGGCCCATTCCTGCACCAATTGAAATCACGCAATTTCTATTATCACCTATACCGGGACCGATAGTTGTTGAATCCCTACCTGCGACTGATTTGAGTGTTAGGTTTTTACGATTAACTAAAACGTTTTCATTATACGTTCCTGGATATACTAAAATAGTATCTCCGTCATTAGCATTAGCCAATGCATTATTAATCGTAGCATGTGTCTTACCAGGACCTACTTCAAGAGTAGCTGCGCTAACAGGGTTAATTATCGCCAAAATAGATACTATTAATAAAACTCCTAAGACTATAGATTTAATTTTTTTCAATTTAATTCACCTCGGTTATAGTTTAGTTAGACAAATTAGTATTTCCCTATATATAAAGATATGGAAAAAAAGATATATTATATGGAAAAAAATTTACTTCCAATTTTTCCCTATTGGATGGTCTTCTGGATATGTAAGTATTATCAAGGAGGCTTCACAGTAGTTTTTTCCCCTTTTCAGTTAACTCGACATTTTTGTTCCTTCCGTTTCTATGCACGATGACATATTTCTTTGATTCAAGGTATTTGACATTTTTCCTAACAGTTGGTCTTGTCATTCCAAGCTCTTTACCAATGCTTGAAAATGAGGGATTAGTTCCCACTTTGTTTTGATTCAATAAATAATGGAGTATGCCAATCGTCTTATGACCCACAGAATCAGAAGACTTTAGGAGGATTGGTTTTGTTTCTTTTTCTAAAAGCTTTAGCTGTTTTTCGTCTAAAGAATTTTTATCGATTGAAGTGATTATAACATTTTTTCCCAAGTAAGTAAGTTCCCTTAGTCCACAAATAAATTTGTAGACTTCATTGAATCCGTTATTTGAAATAAGAAAATCTATGCTGTCTAAAAATATAATAGTTCTGTTACTAAAGGAAGATATAAAATCTTTTAATTTCATCAAATCTGTTGATACTGTTTTAGCCCCCCCTCTTTTAGAAATCCAGTAATAATCACAGTTTGGCCTTTCACAGTTGAAAGAGTCCTTTTCCTCTCTTGAGATTATGACCCCCTCATAACCTATATCAACTAACTCCTTGAATGCTTCAAACGGAACTGATGTTGAAGGCTCCTTGGAAAGATAAACATATCCACCACCTAAGTCATATTTTAATAATTGTTTTCTGAGGTCGTCTTCTTTTTTTCTCTGCTCACTTATGTCTCTAGGTATACAAATAATGGACTTCACATCTTTGACCTTGATCCTACTAAAGCTAACGTTTACAGGAAATGCCTTGCCGCTGCCACTGACAAAGTAAGTTTCAAATGATATGTTGTCCCCGCTAAACTCTCTAAAAAGTAAATGCTTGAGTCTCTCCATTTCAAGGGGGGATGTAAGATCAAATATATTCATGTTGCTAAGAAGTTTCTCTTTTGGATACCCTAAGACTTTCGGCGTAGTTTTGTTAACATCTTCTATGAGGAAATCATTGTTAAGAATAAGTATGGACTCATGGGCATTCTCAAACAAGACTTTAAACTTAGTCTCAGAATATTGTATCTTCTCTTCAAGACTCTTCTTATCAGTTATGTCATTTCCGATAGAAAGGATGGCATTTAGGTTACCGTTATCATCATAAATTGGCTTGTTTGACCAGTGCACCCAAACTCTCTCACCATTCTTTTTGAGGTTCTCATTGATATGCGTCTCATAGTCCTTTGGGTTTGAATGAATGTCATTTGTCAAATCCTTAAGGATTCGACCTGTGGACTCAATTTTGGGTGTGATTGTCTCATATGCATTCTTGCCAACTAGCTCCTCCTTCCCATATCCAAAAAATGACGCACCGTATTCATTTATTGATAGTATTTTACCTTTGCTATCAAACATTAAGATAATGCTGTTTGCTGATTCAACTATCTCTCTGTATTTAGTCTCACTGGCCCTTAAATTTTCTTCAGTGATGATCCTTGAAATCACGCCTCCAATTTTCTGTGCCAAGATAATCAGGATATTTTTTGAAGGATCAGAAATCTCATCCATAGAATGGCTTCCAAGACTTAATGCGCCTACGGGTTTGTTGTGATAAGAAAAGGGAATTAGCGCAACTGATATTATCTTTTCCTTGTTTAACAGTAAATCAAGGTTTTTTTCATTAAAAACATCCGGATACTCCCTATAATTAACAAAAATAGGTCTGCTATTATCAATTATCTTTGCATATTTTGAATCATTATCAAAATTGTGCGCTGCATCAACATATTCCTTTGATAGATTTCTATGGGTTTTGAGGATATATCCATTGATACTTTGATCATAGATATAAATACCGCCACAATCAACATTTCCTATGTTAAATGCCGTGTCTAACACCGCTTCTAATGCCATTTCAATATCAGAAGTTTTGGCTAATTTTGAATTTAGTTCTAGCTGGGAAATAATCAGTTTTTCTATTTTTTTGGCATCTGAGATATTTCTCATTACATGTATAACTTTATCCAACTTGTCATCTTTTAAAATGGGAGAGGAGCTAACTCTTACCGGAATTCTCTCTCCATTTTTTCTAGTAAACTCCATTTCATAATGAAATACTCCCATATCCCCATTCAGTCTTCTTAGCTGGAACTCAGCCAATTTGCTATAGTATTCAGGGGGCACAAGTTGAAGAGGATTCATTTTTAATAGCGCTTCTTTAGAATATCCGCTTTCCTTAATGCCAGTTTCATTGATGTATGTTATTTTTCCCTCATTGTCATGGATAAAAATCATGTCAGTGGCATTTTCTATCGCAAGAGTATAATACCCCTTTACAAGCTCGTAATTAGTATCTATTTTTTCATTGGCAGATTTCATAAGGATTTTCACCTATTAACTTAAGAGTGATTATGGTACCTTTAGGCTTGTTGTCCGAGATCTTTATTTCTCCCCCATGTTTCTCCACTATCTTTTTC
>JAAZKM010000084.1 GCA_012799835.1 Candidatus Methanofastidiosia archaeon | reverse complement strand
TGTGATTTTTGAGATCTTACCTCAGACTCAAGATCTGATATTTTCTTATTTTTATCCGATATTTGAGACTCTAATAAAGATATTTTATTTTCAAGACCCATTTTATCAGTTAGTAACAAATTGTATTGATTTCCTTGTCCAACATCAGACAAAGAACGATACAAGAAAAAGAAATTCCCTATTATTGATACTAATAACAGAACTGCAAGAACTGCAGATAATATTTTTAATCCATCGCCATTGTTCATAGCATACCTCCTATTTTTCTTTTTAATAATTACACTATACCTAAACATGAAACAATATATAAGAGTTTAGATGAAATAATAATTAGATTGTTTCATTTTATGAAAAAGTCAAATCAAAACTTTTAAAAGGACATTTCTTAGTGTTTTATTATGAAAATACTCTCAATAGTGGGGGCAAGGCCCAATTTTATGAAAATTAAACCATTATATGAAGAGTTTAAAAAAAGAAAAATAAATCAAACTCTAGTTCACACTGGCCAACATTATGATAAGAACATGAGTAAGGTGTTTTTTGAAGATTTAGAATTACCAAAACCCGATATTTTCCTTGGAGTAGGTTCCGGAACACACGGAGTTCAGACAGGTTTAATGATGTCTAAAATGGAGGAAGTATTGTTAAAAGAAAAACCTGATCTAACGATTGTTGTAGGCGATGTAAATTCAACTCTTGCAGGAGCTATCGCTTCAATTAAGATGCAAATACCAGTAGCACATGTAGAAGCCGGGTATCGTTCCTTTGATTTGAAAATGCCTGAAGAAATAAATAGGATACTTGTAGATAGAATATCTCAGTTTTTGTTTGCCCCTACAAAGGATGCGGTAGATAATCTAGTGTCGGAAGGTATTGATAAAAAAAGAATTTTTTTTGTAGGAAATATTATGATTGAGACATTGCTATCGAATATTCAAAAATCTAAAAAATCTAATATTTTAGAAACTCTTTCGTTAGACTCTAGGAATTATGGATTAATGACTGTCCATAGGGCAGAAAACACTGCTGATCCAAAAAAGCTATTAGAACTATTTATCTCTTTAAGTGAAATTGATACAAAAATCATTGTTCCGTTACACCCTAGAACTAAAATAATTTTAGAAGAAAATGCCTATCTGGGAAAAATAGGGAAAAATATCGAGATAACTGAACCTTTGGGGTATATTGACTTTTTGCAACTGATGTCTAATTCTAAATTTATATTAACTGATTCGGGTGGGATTCAAGAGGAAGCTTTAATGCTTGACGTTCCATGCATTACTCTCAGAAATAATACAGAAAGAGTAGTGACACTAAAAGAAAATGCAAATATTCTTGTAGGAATGGATCCATTAAAGTTATCTCTAGCTATAAAAGGAATTCAAAAAAATAAGAGATCTTATCCTAAGCCTCCTCTATGGGATAATAAAGTTGCAGAAAGAATTGTTAATACAATAATTAGTCATCCTGAGTTATTTTTCCTTTAGATTTATATACTAATGCCTAACTTATTGTTAAAAAGAGATGATGACATGGAAATAAATGAATATAGAATTACAATTGCTTCAATATTCATATTTTTCTTAGTAATTGCTGCACTTACTTTATTTCCACTTATAGATGCACTAATTGCAACCTTTGTTTTAGTGTACCTTATGCGTCCAATAAATAACATATTGGTAAAATATATGAATAAATCATATGCTGCACTACTTTCTGGAATAGCAGTAGTT
>JAAZKM010000083.1 GCA_012799835.1 Candidatus Methanofastidiosia archaeon | reverse complement strand
CCAAAGATTTTATTTTGTAATTTAGTGAAAAAGTGGATTTTTCTCAAGATTATTTCGTAACCAAAACTAGTACTCAAGAATTTTATGCCATTTAAGGCCCCTAATACTTTAATAGAAGCATTTTCTTGGGGGTGAGATGAACTTTGTGTCTAAATTTTAAAAATCGTTCAATTAACGCTGGATTAGCCCTGTGGATAATTCAAAAATTTGGACATAAATCTATTACAATAAACTGAAATAAAAAGCTTTACAAAAATGGCGGTCTCCCAATTATGGGATCAATAAAACATAAGGAGACCACCATGTTATTAATACAGAATGAAACTACCGAATTCGTGAAAGAAAAATTGTCAAGCTTCTGTAAAAAAACATCAGAAGGACTTTCTAAACCCAAACAAAAATTCATAAAAGATATGCTAATGGGATTGTGTGGAACAGGATCACCCTCTGTTCATAATATCTCAAAATTTATCCAAGACAATGTATCCACCAAATCTTCTTCTGAGCGTTTATATCGGAATTTGAGCCACAATGACTATGTTGAACACATTGATAAAACGTTTCTAAAGTTGCTAAAACCCTATATTACAGATGAAACCATCTTTATCGTAGATGAAAGTGACATTGCAAAACCCTATGCAAAAAAGATGGAAGGTTTGCAGAAGATTTATAATGGTAGCGAAGGCAAAAGTACCAATGGGTATCTATTAGTCAATATAGTGGCCTATACCCCCAACAAAGATTCATATATGCTATTACCAATCTTTAGTCGTTTGATTGCACCTAATATGGAATATGACTCAGCTAAACAAATTATGCAAGATACGATTGTCGATATGGAGTTGGCCTTTAATGGTAAAGGCACTTATGTGTTCGATAGAGGATTTGATGATCGTAAGCTGATAGAGTTTTTAAGTAACAATGGGATTCAATTTGTCATTCGTGGCAAGGGTGATCGAGCTGTTAAAGAAGGATTTGAAGAAATCAATTTCAACAAAATAGTAAACGAAATGAAGTTCAAGTATGAATTACCTGGGCTCAAAGAAAATGAAGTATTTCAATGCGCCACCAGAAGAATCAATGTCAGAACCGATGACCATCCCAGTAAAAAATCAAATACAGTAGAGGTTAGTTTGGTTGTATCGCGTATCTTTAGAAAAGGTTTTCAAAAGAGAAACGACTTTTATCTATTATGTGATTTTGCCAGCCAGGAAATGCCTGATTTGGAGCTGGTTGCGAAAGCAATAGCTGTTTATAAAAAGCGTTGGTCAATTGAAGAAGTTCATCGCCAAATGAAGCAAAGTATGAGATGGGAAAATATGAGATTGGGTAGCTATCAAGGTATGAAAAATCTTAATGCTCTCATGGCTTTAGCATTGTTTTTCATCTATATGTCAAAAAAGTATATTGCCGAATTTGCCGTTGGATTCCCTAAAATGATAAACTACAAAAAAGAAGATTTATATATACCTAAAGAATTCATATACTACAGAATAGCTGAAGTTCTTTCAGAGTGCATTAAATTTATTGTCCAGTATAAACGAAAACTAAGCTTAGCAGAACGTATCGACCAGCATCAAATGAAAATAAGGCTCGTGTAAAAAAAATATGGGAATGCCAATATATTTTTCAAGGCATTCCCACAAAAAAGTGATGTTGACAAGTTGTAACGCTCTGTTGTATAGATAAATAGGTAGTGTAAATGTCCAAAGATTT
>JAAZKM010000082.1 GCA_012799835.1 Candidatus Methanofastidiosia archaeon | reverse complement strand
TTTTAAACACCAAAAAAAGACATATAAAAAAGGCTTGAATAAACCGAGCTATATGTCCCATTGATTTGTTATTTTTATAAAATTGTTCCGTATAGGGTAAATCCTCCACTTGGACTAAACACTCCTTCATATAGAAAAACTCCTAAAATCCTTAATATAAGATATAAATGAGAATCTTTCTAAAGAAATACTATCATATAAACAGGCTTTAGTCAATAAACATAGCACAGGGATTTCAATATCTTTTTTTATAATTAGACCTTAGTTTTGCCATTTATAAACTAAATAAAACGCCTTTTAAACAGATGATACTCAAATTTGATAACCCCCTATACAGGTTGAATACCTATATAAGGGGTTATCAAGATTTGTATTAATCATGTGTCCCAAGACTACATGCCATCTATAGTAATACCAAGACCTGCATTTTCAGTAATATAACAGGCACTGCCTTTATTGGTAAAGCCACCCTTTATAAAAGTGCTTTTTGTGAAAAAGGTTGTATCAAGGTCATACATTTTTACATTATTATTTGCTATACCAAAGTGCATGGCGGCCGAGTTTGCAATTTTACTTTCACCCATACAACCCAACATGCAAAATATATTATTAGCTTCTGCAATAGAGTTAATTTTTAACGCTTTGTAAATTCCTCCACATTTCATAAGTTTAATATTAATTCCATTAACAGCCTTAGCTTTGACAAGTTTTGCAGCATCTATAGGGGAATGGCAACTTTCGTCAGCAACAATAGGTATGTTAACACTTGATTTAATTTCGTATAAACCATCATAATCCCAATAAATGATGGGCTGTTCAATAAGTTCAATATCAAGCACTTCCAATTCATTGATTATGCGAATAGAATCTTTTACTGACCATCCTTGATTTGCATCAATTCTTAGAGTAATACCGTTTCCCACAGCTTTTCTAATACTTTTCATTCTTTTCAAGTCTAAACTAATATCTTCCCCTAATTTAACTTTTAGTTTTCTCCAGCCTTTTTGTACCCATTCAACTGCCTTTTCTGCCATTGTATCAGGGTCATCCATTCCAAGGGTGGTATCTGAATGGATAACTTTATTGACACCGCCAAGATACTTGTAAAGGGGCGTATTCATTTTTTTTGCTGCAATGTCATAACAAGCAATGTCTATCCCCGCTTTGATAGAAGTATTATAAGCATACATACTATCCATGATATTGTGAATGTTACCTATGAGGATCGGATTTTCGCCTATTAATTTGTCTCTAAACTCTTTGCCAATTGAAAGTGCCGTTTCAATATTATCCCCTGTTACAAAAGGTAATGTAGCAGCTTCCCCATAGCCTGTAATGCCTTCATCAGTTTCCATTTTCAATATTAAGGTATCAAATCCCTTGAATTCTTTAAATGAAACTTTCATGGGTCTATTAAATTTAAACGTAGCTTTTTCAAAATTAATATCAACTATTTTCATTGGCGTATCTCCATTCATTGTAAATACTTTTAATATAAACTTAACAAATTATAGCATGACTTCATAGGGGCTGTCAAATATTTGCTAATGCAGTTTAAAAAGCGCTAATTGCAAATTAAAATGAAACACTTTTTCTCTGTCAATGTATTATTTTTTATAATGGTTCTTTATCTTTCTCCCCTAGGGGAGAAATTTTTTTAATCTTTTTGAATTTTCTTTAATTCTTC
>JAAZKM010000081.1 GCA_012799835.1 Candidatus Methanofastidiosia archaeon | reverse complement strand
TCATTTTTTCTCCCGGCGTATATTGTTTTCTTGGCATGGGGCATGCTCCTTTCTGTTTGTAAACAATTCGGTACCGGTGTTACTTTTCCCCTGCCAAACCGTGTCTCATTTTATGGGTCCATTATAATGAGTTTTTAGATGCTCATACGATGTTTCAGTTAGGTTGGAATCGTTTACCATCAGATATATATTTAAGAAATGCATTATGTTTGTGGTGTGATATTGAGGAAGTTTTAAAGGCAGAAGATAAGAAAGAAGAAAATACTGCAAAAAAGTTTAAAATGAAAAATGGTTATTTTGAAGCCTTCGATTACCCAAATGAATATATGTGCATGCATCTAGCTGCTTCGTTTGAACAAGAAATATTTAGAACAGCAGTAAGAGATTTTTCAGCAAATGAACCTGTAGATATTTTTGTTTTTTATCCTAATCCCAAAGTAATAGAATTAATAAAACAAAGGCTGAATTGTACAATAATAAATCATAATAATGATTTACCGATAGAATTTGATCTAGTTAAGATAGCAAAAAGAAATAATAAAGCTAATAAACAAAATAAAATTCAAAAATTTTTAACGTGGCTTGAAAAAGAGTGGGATGGTCGAGAAATATCCATTAACCAAATTAAAAAAAAGTTTAAAATAAGCGATTCTTATTGGAAAAAGATAAACAGGAATGAGGCTATTAAAAAGCTAAAGACACAAAAGAAAATTAAATCAAGACGGAAAGGTAGAGGTAAAGAACAAGTAATAATCTGGTATATCAATGATTAAATATTTGAAAGTATACTATTTTCTATATTAATATATAAGAAATAGTATCCTTTCAAAATCGATTTTATATATATAAATATCTTTGTCTTTGTTAACTCTTTAAGTCATGAATTCTCCCCTCTTAAGTTTGCTTAGGAGCAAAATACTCTCCTTTGCAAACTTTCCCCCTACCAGGGTGGAATATAGATTAGGGAAAAATTAACTGGATATATTATATTGCTAATATAACTACTCCATTATCACGATCCTGTTACTTGACGAAAACAATACGAAATGAAAATCGAAGAAATAAGCTCACATATCTTTAGTAAATTAAAAAGAATAATTATATTTATCGAAATAAACACGATATTGATAATCTCATTATAGAAATTCACTAAAAATGTTAGATATCTATTTAGGTATTAACTGCTCCAATTTTTACTAATATCTTTTTACTAATCGGACAAATTTACTTTTATTGAAGGGTATTTGAAAAGTGTGACGAATGAATTAAATAACGATGAGATAAGGAAATTGCCCCCATAGGGGTATTCTCTCTAGTTGGAGTATCTAGCGAAAGGATGGAAAATCATGGCTTTTCAGACGCCTATAACAGTATTGCAAGCAATAAAAAATATAAATAATCAAAAGTATTTACTTCCTGCTATCCAGAGAGAATTTGTTTGGAAGGAGGAACAAATAGAACGTATTTTTGATTCTATCATGAGAGGTTATCCCATAGGGTCATTTCTGTTTTGGAAAGTGTCAAAAGAAAGTATTAGACAATACCAATTTTACAGTTTTATTAAAGACTATCATCAAAAGAAAAGTCATAATCAAAAAATTGACCTAATTGGTGATGAAGAGATTATTAGCATTCTTGATGGTCAGCAACGACTAACGTCTTTGTATATTGGTCTAATGGGAAGTTATGCTTCAAAGAAACCTTATATGCGATGGGATCGTCCTAATGCCTTCCCCAAAAAATATTTATATCTTAATTTATTGAAAAAGCCAGACGAAGAAGATATGCAATATCAGTTTCAATTTCTTACACTAGAAGAAGCACAGGAAAGGAATGAAAATACTTATTGGTTTAAGGTAGGTGATATTTTACATTTTGATCCTGAAAACCCTAGTGAGCTTTATGACTACTTGGTGGAGAAAAATCTAACCAATAAATTTGCTGGAAAATGTTTGTTTCGTTTAAGTGAAGTTATATGTAAAACTCCATTAATCAGTTATTACATGGAAGAAGATCAGGAACTCGATAGAGTTTTAAATATCTTTATCAGGGTAAATAGCGGTGGCACTCAGCTAAGTTACTCAGATTTATTATTATCAATCGCAACCGCACAATGGAGTCAAAAAGATGCTAGAGAGGAAATTATTAATTTTGTAGATGAAATAAATAACATAGGTAACAAATTTAGTTTCGACAAAGATTTTATATTAAAAACCTGTTTAGTTTTATGTAATAAGGATGTACGGTTTAAGGTCGATAACTTTAATTCTCAAACCATGAATGATATTGAAAATAACTGGGACAAGATTAAGGAAAGCATTCGTGCAACAATAGAGTTAGTTAGTGGATTTGGTTTTCACTATGATACTCTGGTTTCAAATAACGCTATAATACCAATAATTTATTATCTTTATCAAAAAGATAATTTCGACAGCTTTCTTTCATCACAGAAATTTGAAAAAGAACGTGAAAGCCTTAGGAAGTGGCTAACTATTGCTATATTAAAACAAACTTTTGGTGGTCATTCTGATAATGTACTAAGAATAATTAGGGAAATAATTCGTTCAGAGCGAAATACTTTTCCAGCAAATAAGATAATAGACCGATTAAAAGGAACCCCTAAGTCTATGGCTTTTGGTGAGGAAGAAATTGACAACCTTTTGGAGTATGAATATGGAAAACGTTATACCTTTTCTGTTATGTCATTATTGTACCCAACGCTTGATTATAATCACTTTTTTCATCAGGATCACATTCACCCTAAAAGCTTGTTTACAGAAAAAAAGCTAAAAACATTTAATGTTAGCGATGAAGACATTACTTTTTGTTTAGAGAATTACAACAAGATTCCCAACCTCCAGTTTTTAGATGGAAAAGAGAACACAGCTAAGGGTAAAAAACCCTTTGAACAATGGCTAAATGAAACTTATGAAGATAAAGCAAAACGTCAACATTTTATGGAGAGGCATTATATAAAGAACCTCAATTTATCAATTGTGGAGTTTAAGCATTTTTATGAGCAACGAAAAGAACTTCTAAAAAATAAGTTAAAGTCAATTTTGTTGTAGGTTAACTTTTTTTTGAGCGGGATAGTTTAGAAAAATTCTTGATTAGTGTTTATAAATCATATGATTTCGTAAACAAAAGATATCTATTAAAAAAGGTAGTATTATATTGTATTTATCAGAAAATCAACTCCTACAACTGTCTATGAAACTTGAATATGTTTTCGTAAACAAGTATAATGAATTTAAGCAGTTAACATGTAAGGAGTTGGTTATAATGATTTTTGGATATATGAGAATTAGCACTAAAGATAAGCAGACAACGGATAGACAGGAAATAACGCTTAGAAAATATGCAGAAATTAATGGATTTGTTTTTAATGATTTAATCTCAGAAAAAGTAAGCGGAAATATAAAAGCAAACAACAGAGCTGAATATACTAGATTGAAAGATAAAATGAGAAATGGAGATATATTGGTAGTAAGTGATCTTGATAGGCTTGGTAGATATGCTGATGATGTGATTAGAGAGTTGAAAGAGTTAAAAGAAATGGGAATTAAGGTTGTTGCTTTAGATATGCCGTATATGAATGAATGGAACAGGGTAAATGATAATTCCTTATATGATATGGTGGTTGATATTGTAATTACAATTAAAGCTCATATGGCTCAACAGGAGCGGGAAAAGATAGTGTCTAGAATAAATCAAGGGTTAGCGGTTGCAAAAGAAAAGGGAAAGAAGTTAGGAAGGCCGAAAGTTCAATTACCATGCAATTTTCTAAAAGAGTATAAGAGGTTTAGGGAAGGGAAATATGGTGATATTTCTGCAACAGCTTTTGCAAGGATGATGGGTATTGGACGATCAACATTGTATAAGTATATTAAAATATATGAAGCAGAGCAGGGGAACTAACCCCTGCTGCTTTTTATCGAACTATCACTAGCATTGAAGGAAAATTAAACCAATTGTCGAATTATTAAAATAAATCATGGAAAGGATGATAATAAATGAACTATCGTGATTTTGGAAAAAGAATCAATAAAAGAAGATTGGAATTAGGATTGACTGAACAAGAAGTAGTAAATAAAATGACAGGTGTTTCTATACATAAATATGTTAAGTGGGAAAGCGGAGATACCAAAGAATTTTTGATTGAGGATATAGCACAGTTAAAAAATGGCCTTGATTGTTCATTAGATTATTTAATAGCTGGATGTGCTTTACCTGAAGTAATTAATAATGCAATCAAATCAGGGATAAATGCTGATGATATACAAACTATAATAAATATTATTAAAAAGTATAGAGGAACTAAATAACTTTGTCATAAAATAAATGAATATTTTTATTACCTCTACCGTGCATGTTGTGGTGAGCGAAAGGAAAAAGGTGTTAACGATAAAAGTTTTTTATCTTTAGAATTTGGCACTGTTTTAACGACTGCAATTGGTCATAATCGTATTATCTTAGATTATATTAAAGAGTTGGAGAAACCAAATAGTTCATGAAGGCGTAGAAGCAGAATAGGGAAGATGCTTATTGGGAATTCATTTAAAGAAATAGGAGGTTGATTAATTTGGAAAATGATAATCAAAAAGTTGTTACAACTCATTTAAAAGAAATAAGATTGTGGGATAATGAAAAAGAAACATTTATAAAAGGGGAATTGATATTAGAAGATAAAGACGAGCGGAGGGAAACTAACCCCCACCTTTTTTATTTAGGAGCGGGATAGTTTACAAAAACCACAGCTTGAGTATTTTGTGGTAGCCCTATAGCACATCACGACATTCCTCATTTAATTATTAAGCGATTTTGTTTATTTTATTAAATATAGGTAGTATCATACTAGGCTTTAAGAAGAGAGAATAAAGTAATAAGAAGAAAAAAGGATAGTGCAGAAATGAAATCATATTTAACTATTATTATTTGTATAGTACTATTTTTAGGGGCAGGATGTTCTTCTAATCAATATAAAGCTCCTGAAGGTGTAAGGCAATTTTTTTATGTTGACATGATTGAATGTATAAAGTTAG
>JAAZKM010000080.1 GCA_012799835.1 Candidatus Methanofastidiosia archaeon | reverse complement strand
GTTCGTTTTAACATGCCTTGTTATTCAAACGATTATGATATTAATTATTCTTATTTTACACTATACCTAAATGAATATTCAATAATTTTAAATATTAAGGGTGGATATTAAATAACACCTAATAGCTTCTGAGAGGGATAAGATGGAAGATGTAAAAGATATGTGCAGGATAAAGAAAAAATATGAGAAGATATTTTCCCTTCTTGATGAACTAAAGATTCAAGAAGCAAAGGAGAAGATTGAAAAACTCTTAAATAAAAACAAGAAAGATCCATTCTTATTCTGGCTAAAAGGGTATGTTCTCCTATATGAGGGAACAAACGATTTGGAAGAAGCTATTGAATCCTTTGACGAAGCCATTAAGATCGACCCTGACAATTCATTTGCATGGGAGTTTAAAGCCATAGCTTTGAGATCTCTTGGTAGATACGAAGATGCCATTAAGTGTTATGATAAGTCTATGGAATTAGACCCTCTTGATTATTCGGCAATTTACAGTAGGGCCGTTCTACTTGAAAGACTTGGTAAAGTTGAAGAGGCTTTGGATTACTACTCCCTTGCCACTAAGATTGAGCCAGAAAATACCCTTGCTTGGGAAGGTATGGCTAATCTTTTAGAGGATATGCAAAGATTTGATGAAGCGGAGGAGTGTAGGGGCAGGATAGAAAAGGGCTATTCTGCAAGAATCGTTGAAAATGAGCCCAAAACTCCTGAAGAGTGGGTACATAAAGGAGAAACTTTAGAAAAGCTTGGTAAGTACCTATGGGCAAATCAGTGCTATGATATGGCCTTAAAAATAGATGAGAATCACCAAGTTGCCCGGGATTTAAAATTTATGCTTATACAAAAACATAAATTTGAAACTAATGCAAAGAAGGGTAATTTGAAATCCCTAGTTAATTCAACAAAATTTGCAATATAAGATATTTTATGTTTTTTATATAGATCCTTTCTTGACATCGCCATATATTTGATTTATATTTTCCTCTAGTTTGTTTAGGAGACGGTATAGATCCTTTATTTCATTATCTGTCAGTTGACTGAAAAGAGATTCTATGAACGCCTCGTCTTCATCCTTGTTTGACTCCCAATATCTTTTATTCTTTTCAGTTAGCCTTAGTCTCAAAATTTTTGATCCTTTTATCTGCCATCCTTTTTATCACAAATGGTTGACAAAATTTAAGGTGGGATTATACCAGCATTTACAATTCCGAATATAAAATCAAAATTAAAGAAGAATTTTAATATTTTAAAGAATAAAAAATACTATGGAAAATAACCTTCCACAGTTTATGCAGCCTCTTTTGCTTGTGGCTTGTCAACTAGTTTTATCTTTGTGACTTCAACTCTTTTAAGTGGGTAGATTTTTCTTGCCTTTTTATATATCTCACTTGACATCTTTCCGCTTGTCACTTCATCTAAAAATTGAGCAAAGTCATTGTTTGTGCTAATTGATTTTAACTCTTGATTTATTACTTCTCGTATGGCCTTCTTCTGGGATGTGAGTATCCTAGTTGTAAGGATTGCAGAAGTTGAAGCCCTTAAATTATAGCCGTCCTTTGTAGTTATGTTAAATATCGAATCAACTTTTGAGTTCCTTCTTCTTATTTGGCTTCTAAGATATGATCTTGAAAGTTCTTGCCTAAAGAATTCAGTGTATGCATTTTCTCCTGTGACCTCTTTAACTCTAAAGATTAGTTTAATGTGACTCTTCTTTAAGTCTCCTGTAATTTCCTTCATGTTTGTCTCAATTTTCCTGCCTAAAACTTTTTCAGGTTTATCGGATATCGTCTCACCAATCTCCTTCTTGTCAAACATATCGGGAGCATAAATAGTATACCATGTCTTTGCCTTCCATGGATCTTTTCCCGCCACTCTTTTTCTAGCCAATAAAATTCCTCCTATAATATTAATGCTTTCCTTATTGCCTCAACACACGCTATTATGTCATCTACAGTATTCTTAAGAGTCCCTATAGAATCAGACTCAGATTCAACCTCTAAGGTCTCTTTATATATTCTAGTAGAGATGGAAGTTCCTTTAAAAGGTTTGTTATCAATGTAAATGCCATTGTAATAAGCCTCAGCAGTTTTTTCACTGTCTAAAAATAAAGAAAGTATCACTTTAATTCTAGACACCCGCAGCCTCTACTTCCCCACCTTGTTCCTTAAAGGAAAGTACTTTCAGATTGACAGGCTTCTTAGTTATGTTTCCTGTTTTAACGCCAATAAGGAATTTAACACCTTTTTCACCTGCAATATCGACAAGCCTCTGTGTAACAACACCATCAAATACTACTGCTTCGTAGTCTTCTGTATATCTCATTGCGTCAACTAAATCCCTAACTGATACCTTGTGCTTTATTTTACCTTCCGCATCCAAAAGGTATGCATCTAGTGTTCCGGGCAATTTTTCGATTATTTCCCCAAATCTATCAAGGTCTGAATAAGGCTTTTTCAATGGAACTTGTTCTGCTGGTTTATGATGTGACTCAGGGC